>JAIVGW010000045.1 GCA_020201415.1 Lentisphaerota bacterium | reverse complement strand
CCCTGAAAACAGGCCACCGAACCGATCACCAGCACATGCAATGCAACTACCACCCCTATCCAAAACGGAGTCTTCATGCCGCCTCCTTCCCTTAAAACCAACTGCCGCTCAGTCAAAATCAATCCTCGCCTCAACAATAACTTCACTAGTGGTGAATATCCCACCGGCATTAAGTATTGTCAAGCGTTTTCAACGTGGAAATATGCAAAAAAAATTACCGGTGGATAATTATATCAAACGCGCCCCGTCTGCCGCCTTTAACGACCTGATCCGGCCGGATGCCGCAAAACGCTCAGCGTAGGCCGCCGCCAGCCGCGCTGCCGCGTTTTCCGCGGCATCCGGCGCTGTCATAATCACAACGCTGCCGCCGAACCCGCCGCCGGAAAGACGCGCTCCAATCACGCCCGGCAGCAGCCGCGCCCGCTCCACCAGAAAATCCAGTTCCGGGCAGGAATTTTCAAAATCATCGCGTGAACTGGCATGCGATTCGAACATCAGCGCGCCGAAGCGTTCAAGATCGCCCAGTTCCAAACAGCACAAGGCCTCACGCACCCGCGCGTTTTCGGCAATCACATGCCGGGCCCGGCGCGCCATGACCGGATCCATGCGCGGGCGGCAGGCCTGCCATTCGGCCATGGTAACTTCACGCAGGGTGCCGACCGGTCGGGCCAGCGCCCCGGCAAAGAAGCGCGCGGCCGCCTCGCATTGGGCGCGCCGGTCATTGTAATCGCATTCCACCAGATCATGACGCACCCCGGTATCCGCCAGCAGAAAAATACAGGCGGCCGGCAGGGGCGCATGACTCACCCGCAGATCCTGAAAATCAATGGCCACCAGCGCGTCGGCCCTGCCGTACAGGACGGACAACTGGTCGAGCAGACCGCATTGCGCGCCGGCAAATTCATTCTCCGCGCGCTGACACAGCCGGGCAATCTCCGGTAACGGCAGCTCAGCATGGTTCATGGCCAGTAATGCCAAAGCCGTCGCCACTTCCAGCGCCGCGGAACTCGAAAGTCCCGCGCCACGGGGAATATCCCCGGCAAAACTGATGTCATACCCTTGCGGACCGGACGCCTCAGGCGGCAAGCCGTGCGCCACGCCCAGCAGGTAGTTGGCCCAGCCCGGTTGCGCAAGGGGCCCCGGCACCGGCCAGGCCGACTCCGCCTCGGCGCCGAGATCCAGCGCCTGCAGCCGCAGGCGGTCCGGCAGTCCCCGGCTGACCGCCAACCAGATGCCGCGGTCGATGGCCGTCGACAGGGTCAGGCCGCCGTTATAATCGGTATGATTGCCCAGGATTTCCGCGCGGCCGGGCGCATAGGACATGCGTTCAGGCGCACACCCAAAACGGGCGGCATGACTGCGGCGGATATGCTCTGGCAGAGCCGGGTTCATGGAGCGCGGATGGCGCCCAGCAGCTCGGCCGTGCGCGCTTCCAGCATTTCCGGAGTGCGCGCTTCCAAGTTCAGCCGGATCAGGGGTTCGGTGTTGGATGAGCGCACGTTGAACCACCAGTCAGGAAAGGTAACGCTCAGTCCATCCAGTTCCAGTATCTCGCCCGCGGCGTAGGTTTCCTTCAAGCGCCGCAGGACCTTGTCCACATCGGCGACTTCGGAATTAATTTCCGTGCTCTTGCTGTAACGCAAAAGCGGCCGGATCAAAGGCGCCAGCCCATGCTCCGTGTCGCCGACCAGATTGGCTACGCACAGCACCGCCAGCGCCGCGCTTTCGGTGTAATAATTGTCACGGAAATAATAATGCCCGGATAATTCCCCGGCAAAGATGCCCTTGACTTCGCGCATCTGCTGCTTGATAAAGGCGTGGCCGACCCGGCACATGTGCGGCACGCCGCCGCTTTCCTCAATCACTTCGCGCACGGCCCAACTGCTGCGCAGGTCATACAGGATGCTGGCGCCCGGCTCGCGTTCAAGCATGCTCCGGGCAATCAGCGCTGAAACCAGGTCCATCGGCACAATATCGCCGTTTTCATCAACAAAGCCGACACGGTCGGCATCGCCGTCAAAAGACACGCCAAAATCGTATCCGCCCTCGCGCACTTTTTCCTGGAGGTCGGCCATGGTCTCCGCCTTCAATGGATTGGCCTCGTGATTGGGAAAGGTGCCGTCCAATTCAGCGTATAAAGGCGTGATTTCCAACAAACCCGCCAAGGCCCGTGCTTCAACCACGCCCATGGCGTTGGCATGATCAGCCACGATCCGCACCGGCCGGCGCAGCGCGGCGAAACGACGGATATGCGCGGAATACGCTGACTGTACATCATGGCGGCTGACGGTTCCCGTTTGCGGGGGCGGTGGCGCAAAGGACTCCTCGCGCACTATGCGCTCGATATCGGCAATGCCGGTCTGCCCGCTGATGGGCACAGCCTCCGCACGGCTGAGCTTGAAACCGTTCCACTCGCCCGGATTGTGGGAGGCGGTAATCATGATCCCGGCATCCGCCTGGAGGCTGCCGTTGCCGAAATAGGACATGGGGGTGGAACAAAGCCCCAGATCGATTACATCCGCACCCTGCTGCGTGAGCCCCTGGGCCAGGGCTTCAAACAGCGGCGTGGAATGCGGCCGCATATCGCGTCCGACCACAACCTTGCGGCACTTGAGAAAAGTCACGAAGGCACGGCCAATGGACCGCGCCAGATTTTCGTCTAGATCCCGGCCGTACAGACCGCGGATGTCATAAGCCTTGAAGATACCTGCCATGACTACCCCTTTCGTTCACTGGCATAAAGGACGAAACGGACACCGACAGGCCCGCATTATAAGCGCGACAGCCGACGTCACACCTTGATGATTCAGGCAACCGCGGACTTGACGTCGGTCACCAGCGCTTCGAAACCAGCCGGATCGTGTATGGCGATTTCGGAAAGCATCTTGCGGTTCAGCCGGATTTCCGCCTTGTGCAGCGCCTCGATCAAACGGCTGTAGGTGATGCCGTTGAGTCTACAGGCGGCATTCAGTCGCGTAATCCACAGGCTGCGGTAATCACGCTTCTTAAGCTTGCGGTGGGCCGTTGCCAGTTGCATGGCGCGATCGACGGCCTCGGTGGCCTTGCGATAATTGCGGCTGCGCGCGCCGTAAAAGCCGCTGGCTGCGGCCAGGACGCGGCGACGGCGGCGACGGGATGCCGGGGCATTAGTTGCTCTGGGCATGACTGATCTCCCTCTTAAACATTGTTTGGCGAAGTGCCGGACGACTAGATCAAATGAACCAGGCGCTTGGTTTCCATGGGCGCCAACACACTGCCTTTACGCATCTTGCGCTTGCGCTTGCTGGTTTTTCCGGACAGCAAATGGCTGCGGGCGGCCCCGGTGTGTTTCAACTTTCCGGTGGCAGTCTTGCGAAAACGCTTGACGACCGATTTCTTGGTTTTCATCTTCGGCATGGGACAATCTTCCTTATATGGCGCAACGGATCGCCGGGGCCCTTTACCGTGGACCACATGACCGGATTCCGACACAAACGCCGTCCCTTATACCTTCTCACTACAGGCTTGTCAAATTATTTATTGCGTAATTTTTGAGAATTTTCAATAACCGTTTACATTAGCGTCCCACAGGACAGCGCCTTTAGCCCTGAAACATCGGGCTATACAACCCCATGCGATGAATGCACCGCCGGAATACGTTTTCGCCGGCTCAAGCACAGTCCGTGGTTATGCGCCTGGTCGCGTTCGACGCCAACCTCATATTTGCATGTTACGGCGCGGTGTAGTTGAACGGTCCGCGGCGGGCGTAACCAGCCGATGACAGCCATGCGTACCAGCCGCTGGAATATCCACTGCCGGCGGGCACATATATTGCCGGGTCGGCAAAGCCATCGCCATCAAAGTCCGCCGCCAGCGGCAGACCGCCATCCGGCGCGGGTAAATGGCGCGGGCCGATCATTTCGTAGCCGGAGCCGGACAGCCAGACATACCAGTTGTTCTCCGTAAAGATTGCCGGGTCGGCCCGGCCATCGCCATCAAAATCCGCCGCCAGCGCCATGCCGTCAATCCATGCGCCCAGCCGCACATCGCCGGTGTCGGCGTAGCCGGCACCGGATTGCCAGGCCCGCCAGATGTTGTAAACACCATCGGTTTTGTAGATACCCGGATCGGCCTTGCCGTCGCCGTCAAAGTCGGCCATCAACGGATACAGGCCGGCGGCGCCCAGGATGACCGGCCCCATGGGCGCATAACCCATGCTGGAACGCCAGAGATACCAAACATTCTTCCATGCGCCGCCATCCGGCTCAGTCCACCACAACACCGGATCGGCCTTGCCGTCGCCATCAATATCACCGGCCAGCGGCACGGACAAATCCTCGCCAGGCAAGCGGGGACCCACCCGCGCATATCCCGCGCCGGAACACCAGACATACCATTCGCTGGCGCCGGTATCCGGATTGATCACTAGCAGGGCCGGATCGGCCTTGCCGTCGCCATCAAAATCGCCGGCCGCGGCCAGGGGTGTGACCGAAATATTCACCGGAGCGGACGGCGCGCCGCTCAGCCCCGACTGATCGTACGCCACGGCGGTAACCGTATATTGGCCTTCCGGCACCGGCGTCCAGACCATGGTGTAGGGCTCTACCGTGGCCGCGCCCAATGTCACGCCATTGGCGCTATAAACCACTTGCGTGACCGACAGGCCCGTATCGGCCTGCGCTTGAGCCTCAAACACAAGCGTGGCAACACTCTGCTCCCAGTGATCCTCGCCCGGCGCAGGCTCGGTAATGGCCACCTGCGGCAGTCCGTGTGTCAGCACGGCAAACCCCAGGCGATGCACGCCGGCCACTTTTGCAAAATTACCATACATGAAAGTGTAAGGCGCCTGAAACTGGAATCCGTAGACGGTGCCATCAGGCATGGGTGTCCAATTGGTATCCACCACCCCGGTGTCAATCGAAAGG
>JAIVGW010000281.1 GCA_020201415.1 Lentisphaerota bacterium | reverse complement strand
CTTCCGGTCTGTTCCATAGATGTTTTTCCTCGTAAAAGGCGGCCGCCGGGTTGTCCTGGAAAAACTGCATGACGCGCTCGCGGAACTGCATTCCCAAATATTGTTCCGGTATCTGGTTGGGGGCGGCGGAAACAAACTGTACCTGCGTTGGTGGGTGCACGCGATATTCATTGTAAGCAGTAAAATATCGGTCGGTAAGCACGGGGGTGTCGGCCGGCAGGTTGCCGTCCGCCCAAGCGGACATGGCGGCAAAGGGGCGGGGAAAACCATTGATTTGCGGAATCAGTGTCAGCGGTTCCCACCATAAGATCAACCCGCCGAGGCACAGCAGGATGGTGCAGGTCCAGCCCGGTAGCTTGGCTGGTCTAGTCGCGGGGTAAAGCAGCCCGGCGGCCAGAAGCATCAGATAATAAGGCAACAAAGGAACCGCCCGGGTGATCCCGAATACCCATACGCTTTTTTCCACTGCCAGAATGTTCATTATCAGTACTGCGATAAAAATAACGCCGAGAATGGTCAGGGTGCGCCGGTGGCGCGGTATGGTTGCAACGTGGATTAATCCCAGACATAAGACCAATGTGTTGAAAATCTGCCGGATAGGTGTGGTTCCCCAGGCGTAGGCATTGAATACCGGCAGTATTTTTACCCATTGCGAAGAACTGCGACCCGTGGCAAAGACATTAGTCCAGTAAGCGCGTGTATCACCGTCGGCGGTGAACTGGTGTACCTGTTGCAGTCCCCAGGGCGCCAGCAACAGCGGTAGTCCGATCAGGAAATAGGTGCACAGCAGGATGGCCAAATCGGGTGTCAAGCGGCGCAAACGCAGGGCAGGAGCAGTGAAAACTGCCAGATTGAATATCGCATATAAAAATGCAAACGGCCATCCGCTGGGCGAGGACCAGGTCATGATCAGGAAGGCTACCGCATTGATCACGTGGAAACGTCGCGGGACATCCCTTCCTGCAAATTTGCGACCAGGCAGCCAGCATCAGTCCCAGTCTTTTACCGCCGAATTCCCGTCCGGCCATCCAGGCCGCCGGAACGGTCAGGGACCCACACAGCGCGAAAGGCAGCAACATGGTGAAAAAAGTCGGCGTTAAACGGAAAATTTCAAGGAATAACTTGGCAGCTGCCGGAACTGGCGAAAGTTGGGCCGTAATTCCTACCAGGTCCATCCAATCCAGCAATATCCGCCATGAGGATACATCGCGATTGAGGATATCCCAGAACAAAAGATTGTCAATTTGCAGGGATGCCTGACCCAGACGCCACAGGCGCAGGATGAGCGCCACTGTAAACAGCAAAGCCAGGGCGACAAATTCAGCATAAGGCTTATGACGTTGGTGCTTCGCCATTATCGTCTTTCCTTGAATTTGAAAATATGGCACAGTGAAGTAACAATTTGAGCATACACGTAAACGGTTATCTTTGCAATACAAGGGCTCTGTATGAAAAGCAGTGAAATTCAACGCATGTCGCGCATGGAGGATTTCTACTGGTGGCATCTGGGACGCAATGCGATTGTCCGGGAATTGCTTAAAAGCTTACACCTATCGCCCGGTTCCCGGATTATCAACATAGGTTGCGGCACCGGCGGGATGATTCCGGTATTGCAGGAGTTTGGTGCAGTGGATAGTTATGACCCGTCTTCGGAAGCTGTGCAAATCTGCCGGGAACGTGGTCTCTTGTCCACCAATTTGTTCGACGGCATGCGCTTGCCATGTCCGGATGGCGCCTATGATCTGGCCGTGGCGCTGGATGTGCTCGAGCACATTGAGGACGACGAGGCGGCCCTGGATGAATGGAAGCGGGTGCTGAAGCCCGGCGGACGGATGTTGTTGACGGTGCCGGCGTACCAATGGCTTTGGAGCAGTCATGATGAGGCATTGGGACATTTCCGCCGCTATTCGGCCAGTCAGTTGCACCGCAAACTTAATCGGTTGGGATTGAGCGTGGGCAAGCGTTCGTACGCCATCACCTTCAGTTTTCCACTGATCATGGCCTATCGCCTGTTTGACAGCCTGCGGCAGTCCGATCATTCCCCCGCGGCCAGTTACGTGATGTTGCCCCGGCCACTCAACGCCTTTCTGGCCGCCTTGTTGTCATTGGAAGGACGGATTCTGCGGCATGTCAATTTCCCCTTCGGCACTTCCGTGGTAATCATTGGCCGCAAGAATATTTGAATACCCTTGTCAACATCGCTCGTCATGTGTAGAATAATTCCCTGTTGAATTTTTAGAGAATGAGCAAACAAAGCGAAAGGCATGGTGTATATGGCCTTCGGCGATGATTTTGATGAACGTCTGCTGGAGCGCGCCGGTTCACGTTCATTGGGTTGGAATCTGCTGCTGCTGTTGATCGTCCTGGTAGCTGCAGCGAGCGTTGTAGCCGGGTTATGGTGGTTGCCGCGGCGTTCAGCACCGCCGACGGCGGCGGAAACACCGGTGGCGGTGGAAACACCACCAGTAGAAACTGGCGCCGCCGGGCAGCCGGCCGGCGACCCGGTGCGTGATCAATGGCGCAGTCTGCAGGCGGAATTGCCGTCCATGGACCGCCTGGAAATCCGGCAGCGTGCGCATCTGCTTTTGGAGCAGGCCACAGATCCGGGACTTGTTGCCGCCCTGCAGGATCTTGTCGGTGAAATCAACCGGGATCTGGTCTTTACGCCTGCTGCCATGCCTGAGAAAATTGATTATGTCGTGCAGCCGGGCGATGCGTTGGGTAAGATAGCCCGCCGGTACGATACGACGGTGGAACTCATTCAGCGCGGTAATCAGTTGCGCGGCGATTTGATTCGTCCTGGCGACCGTCTGCGGGTGTTCAACGTTCCGTTTTCCGTGGTGCTGGATAAGGGCCGCAACGAGCTGCTGGTTTTTGCCCAGGACAGTTTTTTCAAGCGTTATCGTGTTGGCACCGGCAAACACGGCACGACACCGGCCGGTATCTTTGTGATTGGCGACAAGATTGTCGAACCTCCCTGGTGGCGCCCGGACGGCAAGGTCGTGCCGTTTGGTGATGAGGAAAATGTTTTGGGTACCCGTTGGATGTCGCTGACTCCGGTGGAAGGGACCGATCCCGTGCGGGGTTACGGTATTCATGGCACCTGGGAGCCGGAGACCATCGGCCATCAGGCCAGCGCCGGGTGTGTGCGGTTGCTTAATGATGATGTCGAAGAGCTTTATGCCTTGCTGCCCGTCGGTACGCGGGTGGTTATCAGGGAGTAAATGATTATGGCCACCTACCAGATTCTGCCGTTTGAAAAGTCCATCGCTGAAATGGAAGAAAAGCTTCTTGAATTGCGCGCCTTTGGCGAGGCGCACGATCTTGATCTTGCACGCGAACTGGAAGAAATGCAGCGCAAGATTGAAGAGACCCGGCGTCAGGTGTTCCAGAACTTGAAGGCCTGGGACATTGTGCAACTGGCCCGCCATCCGCAGCGGCCCTATGCCCTGGATTACATCAGTCGGATGTGCACGGATTTTGTCGAACTGCATGGCGACCGGCACTATGCTGATGATCGGGCTGTGGCGGGGGGCTTTGCCAGGCTCGATGGCCGCAAGGTCATGGTCATTGGCCTGCATAAAGGGCGCGATGTCAAGAGCAATGTCGAACGCAATTTCGGGATGGCTTACCCGGAAGGCTACCGCAAGGCCCTGCGGTTGATGCGTCTGGCTGCCAGGTACAATTGTCCGATAATTTCGCTGATCGATACAGCCGGCGCCTATCCCGGCGTTGGCGGGGAGGAGCGGCATGTGGCAGAAGCGATTGCCTTCAACCTGCGGGAGGCCTTTACCCTGCCGGTGCCGATGATAGTGACGGTGATCGGAGAAGGCGGCAGTGGCGGCGCTCTGGGGATTGGCATTGGCGATCGTATTTTGATCATGGAATATTCCTATTATTCGGTTATCTCCCCCGAGGGCTGTGCGGCTATCTTGTGGAAAGATCGTGCGCATGCCGGCGAGGCGGCAGAGTTGCTGCACCTGACTTCCCGGGCGTTGTTACAGGACGGGCTGGTGGACGAAATCGTGCCGGAACCTCCGGGCGGCGCTCATCGCGACTGGGATGCGGCGGCGGCCAATCTAAAACAGCGTCTTTTGCACAATCTTGATGAATTGCGGAAATATTCCGCCGACCGTTTGCTGGAACAGCGTTATGCCAAATTTCGCGCCATGGGCGTTTGCCTGGAGTCATCCGCGCCAGACGCACCTTTGGCAGAAGCCGCAGAGCCGATACAACCTGAATCTGACAAGGAATGAATATGCATCCGTTTCGTACCCATAACTGTGGAGAACTGCGCAAGGACCATGCCGGCTCACGCGTGCGGCTTTCGGGCTGGGTTTTTCGCAAACGCGATCATGGCCATTTGCTGTTTTTTGATGTGCGCGACCATTACGGCCTGACCCAGATTGTTTTGCAGCCTGATCGCGATTTTTTTGAAGACGGCCGCCGCTTGCGGATGGAGAGCGTCATCACCGTCACCGGGCAACTGGTGTTGCGCTCCCCCGATACCGTCAACCCTGAAATGCCCACCGGGGAAGTGGAACTGGTGGCTGAGGAGTTGATCTTCGAGTCAGTAAGCGAGCCCCTGCCGTTGGCGGTTGATTCCGATGTGGACGGGCCGGAGGACACCAGGCTGCGTTACCGTTACCTTGACCTGCGTCGCAGCCGGCTGCACAGTAACATTGTGCTGCGCTCAAAAGTCATTGCCTCCATACGCCGCCGCATGACGGAACACGGATTCATGGAGTTCCAGACCCCCATCCTTACCAGTAGTTCGCCTGAAGGCGCACGCGATTACCTGGTGCCCAGCCGGATCCATCCCGGAATGTTTTATGCATTGCCCCAGGCGCCGCAACAGTTCAAGCAGTTGCTGATGGTGGCCGGGTTCGACCGTTATTTCCAGATTGCTCCCTGTTTTCGTGATGAAGATGCGCGGGCCGACCGTTCCCCCGGCGAGTTTTACCAGTTGGACCTTGAAATGTCTTTTGCCACCCAGGACGATGTGTTTGCGGTGGTTGAGGATGTGTTTTCCGGAGTATTTTCCAAGTTTGCCCGGCAGCCCTTCAACCGGCCTCCTTTTCCGCGCTTGCCTTATGCGCTTTCCATGGAGCGGTACGGCACCGACAAGCCCGATCTGCGGGTGCCGATTGAAATGCGCAATGTCACGGAGCAGTTTCGCAATAGCGGGTTCAAAATATTCAGTGCGGCCATTGATGGCGGAGCCGTGGTGCGCGCTTTGCCCGGTCCCGGCGCCGCGGCCCAGCCGCGTAGTTTCTTTGACAAACTGGTGGCGCATGCGCAGGATCTGGGCTCCAAAGGATTGGCTTACCTGGTCTGGGCTAATGGCAATGTCAAGGGGCCCCTGACCAAGTTTCTGTCAGTGGATCAAATTGCCGGGCTGTCGCAGCAATGCGGGGTGGGCGAGGGCGATGCGTTGTTCTTCCTGTGCGATCGGGCCGAGGATGTAAATCGGATCGGCGCGGATCTGCGCCTGCGCCTGGGACAGAGCCTGGGGGTCATGGAGCAGGATGCTTATCGTTTCTGCTGGATAGTCGACTTTCCCATGTTTGAAAAGGATCCGGAAACGGGCGCCATTGGTTTTTCGCATAATCCCTTTTCCATGCCGCAAGGCGGGCTGCAGGCTTTGCAGGAACAAGCACCTATGGATGTCCTGGCTTATCAATACGACATTGTCTGCAACGGATTGCTGCTGGCCGGCGAAAAAAATATTCGCGAAGTTATCACTTTTCCCATGAACCAAAAGGCTCAGGATCTGATGATGGGCGCGCCCTGTGAAGTCTCGCAGCAACAGTTGCGTGAGCTACATATCAAGCCCGACCTGCCGCCCGCCAAGCCCACAGCGTGACCGCTACGGCCACGGCGGCGTTCAATGATTCCACATCCTGACGCATGGGGATTGAAACCAGTCGGGTCTTGCGTGCAAGGGGCTCGGGTAATCCCGGGCCCTCTTCGCCCGCGATCAGACCGTAGGCGCCGGCAGGCTTGATTGAGTCCAGCGGGACACCGCTTGCATCCAGGGCATATATTTCCCGGTCAGGCATATCCAGGTCGGCCAGCGGTCCGGCCTGTTCCAATGGCGTGCGCCAGACGGTGCCGGCGGAAGCGCGTAAAGCCCTGGGCAGAAATGGGCTGGCGGCCTCGGCTGTCAGTATGATTCTGGCGGCGCCCAGCGCGGCGGCGGAACGGATGACTGCGCCGACATTGTCCGGATTACCGAAAGGGATGAACAGTGTAGCGCCCGCGGGCCAGGGCGAAGTCCAGTCGAATTGCGGCAGGTCGGGCAGGCGCATCCAAAGCAGCGGTCCGGGTGTGCCGAAAAAATTCAGTTTAGCAAACAGCGCGCTCCGGAAAATTATATGCTGCAGCCCCTGGGGGAACGGGGGCAGTTTCTGTCCGGGATGGCTTATCACGCCGGTTATCAGATCGGGGTGCCGGGCCAGGGCTTCGCTGACCAGGCGCGGTCGGTGATTGGCGCTGCTGCTGATGATCTCATTATGAATTTGACTGAAATTGGCGGGCATGAGAGGTGGACTATCACCGGTTATTGATTATTGAAAGTTCGGCCTTGACCAGGGCTGCGTGCATGACCCCCGCGTCCGCACCGGCGCGTAGTTCCCCGATCAGCCTGGTGCGCCGGCACATCATGCACAGGCGGGCCAGCACGTGCAGATGCAGCCGGTCATCCTGGCAGCATACCAGGAAAAAGATATCGGTGTTTTCCCCGTCGGGGGCGCCGAAAGGCAAGGGGCGCGGAGCACGGCCCAGCACGATAAATGAATCATCGAACATGTACGGTTCATGATGGCGCGGATGCAACAGGGCGATGCCGTCGGAAAGCGCCGTGGAGTATAGCTCTTCCCGTTCCTGCAGGCTGGCGAGCAGATCCCGGGCATCGTAAAGCAGTCCGGTTTGATCGGCCAACTGCGTCATCTCGCTCAAAAGCGACGGCTTGGTACGGGCCGAAAGATTGGTCATGATCTGGTCCGGGCGCATCAGCTCGGTGACGATGGCATTCTGTTGCGAAATGTCATGGGCCTTGCCGCTGCTTATTTCGTGATAGGCGCGCAGCTTTTTCTCCGGCATTCCCAGAATGCGCCGCGAAGCCCAGGCATCAATCTCCCGTTTGTGGAAAATCGGCCGGTTGCCGGACATCTCAAACGGGATTTCCACATGACGCACCAGGTGCTCCAGATCGCGCAATTCCAGGTGCAGATAAGCGGCTGTTTCCACGATGTTGAACATGCGATGAGGCATTTTGAACTTCCCGGTTGCTCAGGCGAGTTGCAACATGCGTGCCAGCGCCTTGCGGGCGTCGGTACGATGTGTTTCATCAACTCTAATCAGGTTGTTTTCGGGCCAGTCCTGCAGGGTCCGCATAAGTTTGCTTTCATTGGTCAGAGCCATGTTGGGGCACACTGAAACCCGTAATGGCACAATATTGAGCCGGTCGCGGTGCGTCCGTCCCAGGCGACTGACCAGATTGAATTCGGTGCCGATGACGATGGTTGAACCATCCTGAGCCGCCTCGACGTATTTGATGATCTGGGACGTGGACCCATGCGCATCCGCCAGCCGCAATACCGGGGCCGGCGTCTCAGGGTGCACGATAATATGCGCGTCAGGGTAGCGCCGACGGGCCTCCTGAATCTGTTCGACGGTGAAGGCGTGGACGTGGCAGTACCCCTTCCACGCCAGCACCCGGGCTTGGGAAAGCGCCGCCTCCGTCAATCCGCCCATGGGGCGGCCGGGATCAAAGGTTGCGATCAGTGTGTCATCCAGCCCCAAATCGTGCGCCGTATTGCGTGCGAGGTGTTCGTCTGGAAGAAAAAGCACACGCTTGCCTTGCTCGAACACCCATTGCATTACCTGGCTGGCATTGCTGGAGGTGCAGGTGCAGCCGCCATGGGCGCCGCAAAAGGCCTTGGCGGCGGCGGAACTGTTGACGTAGATCACCGGCAGCCAGTCACCGCTGATGGACTGCAGTTCCTCCCAAGCCTTGCGCAATTCGCGTAGCGGCGCCATGTCCGCCATGGGGCAGCCTGCGGCCATGTCGGGCATGTAAACCTGTTGACGCGGATCGGTAAGGATATCCGCGGACTCCGCCATGAAGTGGACGCCGCAGAAAACAATGCGTTCCGCATCTTGCTCCCGCGCCGCGCGTCGGGCCAGTTCCAGCGAATCTCCGACGGCATCAGCGTGCTGCAGCACCTTGTCCCGCTGGTAGTAATGTCCCAGGATCAGCAGCCGCTGACCGAGTTTGCGCTTGATGGTGGCAATCTGTTCGCTCGCTTGCATAGTCATTATTCCTGTCGTCCCGGGGGCTGCCTTGCTGCATATCAATACAAAAAATACTCTATCAGGAATATTGAGCTTGCAAAATAAAAATATTTGCCTAGTCTTAATGAGTATTTGCTGCTGATAATCTCGCGTACCTGTAGCTCAATTGGATAGAGCATCTGACTACGGATCAGAAGGTTGCAGGTTCGATTCCTGCCAGGTACGCCATTTATTTGCCATTGTTTCCAGGCGAAAACACGCATTTCAGCCTTTATCCATGCTGGTTTCGTGAATATCCCCTTTTTCCGTTTTGCGCTTGTGTTCTTTTTTGTGCGGGTGTGTGATTGTGCCCAAAACGGGGTTACAAAGCATACAGAAAGCATACAGTGAAAACCTACTGATATTTTTCCCGTTGCCGTCTTGTATGCTTTCCGATTTTAGAAAGCATACAGTCCCGCCCTTAAAACCCTCCACTTTGATCCCGCCGCCTGCCTATGTCC
>JAIVGW010000280.1 GCA_020201415.1 Lentisphaerota bacterium | reverse complement strand
CCCCAGAGCCAGGCATTTTGCAAAGGCGCCATGCGGGCGGCGAAACGCATGGCTATGAGTGGGAAGAAAACCAGGAGCGACCAGTGCAGACGGATAGGTATGCCCATGACGCGGGCGATTTGAAAATCGGTGCCCATGAATGTCCTGCCTCAGTCCGGTCGGTCCAGTTCCTGGCGCACGGCCTGGGCCAGCTTTTCCAGACTGACCGGTTTGCGCAGATAGGATCCGGCGCCCAGAGCCTGGGCCGCAGCCACGCGGGCCGACTCCGAGTAGCCTGAGAGGATGATGGCCCGTTGGCGCGGATTGCGTTTCTTGAGCTGACGGAAAGTTTCCGTTCCATCGATGCCGCTGCCCATGATCATGTCCAGCAACACTAGACTGGGGGAGGGCGCATCCGGCAGGTCAAGTTGGGCGAGCGCTTTCTCGCCGCTGTTGGCGGAAATCACGGTATAACCGAGTTTGTTCAGAATACGTGAGGTAACTTCGATTTGTAGTGGGTCGTCGTCCACCACCATGATGGTTTCCGTCCCGGTGGGGTAGCCCTTTTGGGATTTTTCGGTCACCGCTTCGCGGCAGATGGGGAAATACAGGCTGAAGGACGTGCCTTTGCCAGGCGCGCTTTCCATATCAATGTAACCGTTGTGGTCTTTGACGATGCCGTGGACGACACTCAGTCCCAGCCCGGATCCGCGCTGGCGGGTGGCTTGCTTGGTGGTGAAAAAGGGGTCGAATATTTTGTCCTGGATTTCCGGCGGTATGCCATGTCCGGTGTCGGTAATGGTCAATTTGACGTATTCGCCCTGAGCCACGGATTCATATTTCTTCAGAGGTTTTTCCAGGTAAACGGCTTGGGTCGATATTACCAGACTTCCCTGGTTTCCCATGGCGTCGATGGCGTTTTGACATAAATTATGGATGACCCGCAACAGCTGTTCTGAAGATCCCTTGATGTTTAGCAGATCCTGGGCCAGATCCAGTTCGATTGTGATATTTTCCAGATGACTGCCGCGTTGGATCAATGCCACGATATCTTCAACAATATTGTTGATATGCAGGGCCTGTTGTTCGCAGTAGCCCCGTCGTGAAAGCGCCAGCAGTTGTTGGTTGATATCGGCGATCTGCTGGGCGGTTTTTTCGATGATTTCCAGATCCTGTCGGGCGGGCGAGTCTTCCGGCAGGGCTTCCCTGATAAAGGCGGGGTAGGCCAGCAGAGGTGTCAGCAGATTGTTGAAATCATGCGCAATGTGTCCGGCGATACTGCCGGCCATTTCCAGGCGTTCCGCGCGTTCGAGCTGTGCGCGGGTGCTTATCAGGTCGGCTTCGTCCTGTTTGCGCTTTGTAATGTCGCGCACGAAAAAGCAAAAATGGAATTTCTGGCCAAGATGCAGGCGGCTGGTAGCGATTTCGCAGGGAAAAATCGTGCCGTTACTGCGGCGGCAATAGGCTTCGATAAGAGTAAAGCGTTCGTTTTCCAGATTATGCTTGATGGTTTCCAGCACGAACTTGTTGAAGCCGCATACAATGTCGAAAATTGTCACCCGGCGCAGGTCTTCCAATTCGTAAAGAAAAAAATCAAAGGCGCGTATGTTGCCGTCCATGATGTTGCCGTTTATTTCAGTGATCACAACGGCATCGTAAATGCTCTGCATGAACTCATGGTATAGGGTGTATTCGGCTTCGCCCAGCAACTTGGTTACCGGCAGATTGGGGCGTGCAGTAAAGGGTCTGGGGTGCATGGCCGGCATGCGCCGCGTGATGGGGGCGCTGCTTTCCGCCGGGATCTCGATGCGCATGGTCTGCGCAAAATTGCTTTTGTTCATTTTACTGTATCCCCCTCCAACACATGCCGGCATGCTGTCTTCGCGGACATGAGCTGCCAGGATAGCGGCGGATTCCAGTTGCGCCGACTATTCATAAGTCCATTTATGCAACCAGGGGTCCTGGGTCTGCTGCTGGAACTTTTTGATTTTTTCGCTGAATTGTTCGACCATTTCGCGGTAATCCGGGCGGCCGGCCAGATTTGCAGTTTCGTTGGGATCGGTCTCCAGATCATACAATTCAAACCTGGGCCGGTGAATGTAGGCATCCACCGTGCGCGCGCCGAACCGTTCCAGGCGTTCGCGCAGGGCGGCCTGCCAGGAGGAACAGGACCATAGGTCGGAGCCGAAGGAATAATCCAGTTTCCATGCGATATTCCAAATGAACTTGTGGCGTTTTGTGCGTACCACCCGCATGGGGTAATAGTTGGTGATTTCATGGAAGGTATGCGAGGCGAATATCTCCTCGCGCCAGTCGCTGGGGGTTTCCTGGTCGATGATGCCGCTGAAGGAGCGTCCGAAGAAGCGGGCGGGTCGTTCATAACAACCGGCAAAGTCAAGGATGGTTGGCGTGATGTCGGCCCAGGTGATCAGGCCCTCGCAGGTTGTGCCGCGTTTCTGATGCCGCGGGCTGCGCACAATGCAGGGCAGGTGCATGCCGGGCTCGTAGAGCGTGGTCTTGGCCTCGGGGAAGGCCGCGCCGTTGTCGGAGATATACATGATGATGGTGTTGTCCAGGCGTCCTTCCTCCTTGAGGATCTGCAGCAGATGTCCGATACCGCGGTCGAGGCGGGCGATGGACTGGTAATATTGGGCCAGTTCGGCCCTGACCTCGGGCGTGTCGCTTAAGAACGGCGGGACGATGACCTCCTCCGGGTTGAAGACCTGTTCCCGGTCGCCCGGGAAAGCCTCCTGCGGGTTGCCGAAACTGTTGGCGTTCAGGGGGTGGTTGGGGACGGCGGCGGCCCGGTGGGGATTCATTGAGCACCAGTAGAGGAAAAATGGTTCAGGCTTGCGAATGAATTCCCGGCAGCTTTCCGACATGCGAACATCGTCACGGCCGAAGGTGATCGCCGGGAAGCCCCACTGGAAAGGGTAGAGTGCAGTTGGCGCGAAATGGGTTTTGCCCACGCGGCCGGTGCGATAACCGGCTTCGTTCAGCAAGGCCGGCAATGTTACGGTGTCTTCAAAGCAGGAAAAATGGTGCCGGCCGTGCGTATGCCCGTAAGTGCCGTTGGTGTGATTCTGCTGGCCGGTGAGAATCACGGAACGACTGGCGGCGCAGGAAGCGGTGGTGCAGAAGCTGTTGGTGAAGCGCACACCATCCCGGGCCAGCGCATCGAGATTGGGGGTCTTGATGGCGGGATTGCCGTAGCAGCCCAAGGCTTCCAAGCCGTGGTCATCGGCCACCATCAATACGATGTTGGGGCGTTCTTGCATCTTTTTGCTCCTTGAAATAATGAGTTGTCCACATGGGCGGCAGGCCCAAGCGTGTTAAATTTAGTATTCTTGGGATTCAACAGCAATAAAAAAAACACGCCCCCCGATTGCGGACTGCCGGTCAGGCGGTTGCAGCGATCAATTCCCGGTAGTAGTTGAAATTGATCAGGGCGCTTTCCAGGGGTGGGCGCTGGGATGTATGTTGTTCCAGCACCACCAGGCGCACATCGGTGTCACGGGCTTTTTTATAAATGGCCGGCAGATCCAGGCAGCCGGCGCCTAATTCGGTTGAGTGCTGCATGCAGTCACGGGTGGTGTCGGTGTGTCCCAGTCCGGAACGGTCGAGATCGTTGAAGTGAATCTGTGGTATGCGCCCCCGGAAACGCTCCAGCCCGTCGCAGGGATCAACGCCCCGGCAATAGGCAAAAAAGACATCGTACTGGAATTGCAGATGGTCTTCCATCGTAGCCTCGCGGATGGCGTCGAGAATTGTCCGTCCGTCCGGCAATTGATCGAACTCCCGGTCATGGTTGTGGTAGGTCAGGGTCAATCCGCGGTCGGCTGCCATGCGGCGCATTTGCCTGAGTTGTGTGATACCGTCGGTCAGATTTTCCGGGGTGAGCGTCATGCTGATTGAAACAAATTCGCATTGCAGCGCCAGGGCATAACGGTAAACATCGCTTTGGTGATCAAGTAACTGGCGCGGACCGCCGGGCATGGCATGCAATCCGGATGCCTGCAGGCCGAGTTCCTGCAAAAAATCCGTCAATTGCTGCGGTTCCAGGCCCCCGTAAATCCCGGCAAACTCGATATGCTTGAATCCGATACGGGCCAGGCCCTGCAGGGTTTCACGGAATCTGTGCTCCAGTTCAGTACGCAGGCTGTAGAGTTGGATGGATAATGGCAGGCTGGATCGGTCGCTCATGTTGATGGTTCTTTTAATGGTTGGTTTTTATACAGATCATGGTGTTACAGTCAGGCGCATGCTGTTGGAGCCGGCCTGCCCTCAGGCCGGTTTTCCGGGGTGAGGACACCCCGGCTCCATAAATACGGCTTACTCTTGTTTTCACGCTCCATCAGGTTTTTCGAGGATCTGAATATCCAATATCCAACAAGGAATTTCCAACCGACCAAATAGGGGCGTATTTGCCTTGGATATTGGATATTCCTTGCTGTGCCTCGCCATAGCCGCAGGCGACGGCTGGTTGGCTGTTGGACATTGTATTTCGATGTTCTCAGAGACAACTATTCCGTGAGGGAGTCGGATGCAGATCCATCCGTGATCCACCAGTGTTTGGTATTTACTCTGTTGTCGGCATAGGCGATGCTGGACTGAATCAACAAGCGTTTTGGCCGTGCTGCCGTATAAGCGCCGACAACCGTGTTGGAACTGTAAGCCTGATTGCGGGGGGGTGCCGGAACACCCTCTTGCATGTTCAAATAGATTCCATTATCCCAATGCAGGCCGTCGGACGATCGGTATAAGACCAGGTTTTGGGGCGCCGGCCCGCGCGATCCGGAGCGTCCGTGCATAAAACAGGATTCGCCGATGATGACCGTGCGTGGTTGGGTGGGATCGGACTCGTCCCGTCCGTAGTAATGCAGCCATGCGGGGTCGGGTTTGGTGTCTGTGTGAATCATTGTCAGTTCCGGATTTGATTAAAACAAATCATTGCCGGTGACCAGCCGGCTCTGGTTGGGTTTAGTCTTTGAGCTTGTTCAATGCCGCCTCCACGCGCGCCGTCAGGGCGTCCTGGATCGGCTGCAACGGGCAGAGTTTTGCCTCATAAGCGCCCTGTGCCAGAATTTCGTCGGTCGGCAGGTAGCCGATGAAGTCGTTGGCCTGCGAGATCAGCAGGGTATGGGCAGAGGGACTTTTTTGCTGAAAGATGCGACGATACTCGCTGACCGTCTCGCCCGGCAGCCCGAGCAGGACCAGTTCGCCCGCCCGTAGCGCGGAAATAGCGGTATTAACGTGTGATCCGGCTGCAGCATGCGGGAAGTAGATCGCCACTCGCCCGCGGAAATCGACCAATTGGCGACAAAATTCCATGGTTCGCGAATCGCCGCCACCGCATTGCCCGCCACCGGCTGTAATCCCGGCAGGGCGGTCTTGACGATGGACGCCAGGTGTTCGCCTGTCTTGCGTACGACTTCCGGATCGTCCTGGACGCCGTGGCGCGGGTCCACGTTGGCGTGTCCTGAGACGGTGAAGATTGCGGTGCCCGTCGCGCCATCGGTTTCCAGCGCGTCTTTCAAATAGCTCACGTAATCGCCGGATATGCCCAGGTTGCGTCCGCCGAACGACACCGGATGACAGCCGAAATTCACCAGCAGCGCCTCCAGCCGGCCGTCGTGACGGCGGATGCCGACCAGTTCCACGGCGGGGTCGTAATAGCCGGTGTGGCGGCCTTCGGGGTCGTTGAATTCGTTGGTCCAGCTGCCATCCTCGCGCTGAATACGCCGGTTACTGGCCAGATCCGGCGCCGATGTCTGTGCATAAACCAGTTCGCCCGGAGCGCGCTGTTGCCAGGCTGCCGTCGCCACCGCGATGAGTTTGCGGCGCAACTCCTGGAAATATTCCGTTTCCAGCGGGGAGCGTTCGCACCAGCCGGCATCGGTCACATGCGGCCCGGAATGTGTGTGGGTGGCCGCCAGCATGACCGCCGTGGCCGGCAGCCCGATCGACGCGGCGATCTCGGCGCGCAGTGGGTTGGCGAAGGGCGCCGCGAAGGCGCCGATATCCGCGCTCAGCAGCAGCCAGCCGCCGCCGGCGCTTTCACAGGCCAGGGCTTCCGCCCGCAGGCGGTGTTCGATGGAAGTCGAAATACGCGGGTTATAACCCCAGAGGGTCACCCCCACCGGCGGGGTGATGTCAATATGCGCCACCCCCAGGCGCAACGCGCTGGATGATGTCCCGGTGTAATTATTCATGATTTCTCTGTTTGCCGGTTTTTTGTGTCGATTGTGCCTCCCAGCCGTCGCAAGCCTTCCACCATGACGTTTTCCACGTCCGCATCAAACTGACCGATATCGCATACCAGGCCGCGATCCTCATAGCCGCCTTCCCTGATAATTTGCGCAGTCGGCAGGTAGCCGAAAACATCATTACAATAACCGGCCACCCATAAGCGGGCCGGATCGAAGATCGCTTCCAGGCGGGGGATATATCCCGCAACCGTTTCGCCCGGCAGCGCTGCAAGCGTGAGATCATTGCCGAACCGCCAAAGGCTGATGGTGGTGGCATAGGTTGTCGCCGGCGTTTCGCCGCGGTCGAGTAGTTCGAGAATCCGCCGCGGGTTGTGGGCCGTGGAAGCGGGACCGGTGGCCTCCGTTTCAAGTTCCGCGCGTGTGCGCTGCCGCAATGGCAACTCCAGCCCGGCCTGCGCGGCCCGGATTGGACCGCGAACCGGTTGCAGCTCGCCGGCGGCGACACGTGCGACCTCCTCCGCCAGTTGTTCGCCCTGGCGCCGGGCGCATTCCATCTGGTCGGGTGTGCCGCGCGGCTCGGAATTGGCGTCCGCGCCGCAGCCCTGCACGAAGAGGGCCGTGACCCCCGGGTGGTGTGCCTCCAGGGCCGCCTTGGCAAAGCCGGGGTAATCCCCGCACAATTGCAGATTTTTGGGTCCCAGTGTCACGGCGTGGCAGGCCAGCGAGCAGAGCAGGGCGCGCAGCGCGCCGTCCGGTTCATCCACGCGCAGCACGGTTACGCGCGGATCGGTGAAACCGTCCGGATTGGGTTTCATGCCGGAATATTTTCCCTGCTCGTCAAACATGCGCCGGTTGCGCACGAATTCAACCCGTCCGCGTCCCCATCTGATCCGCGCCGGCCGCAGGTCAGCCAGTGCTTTGGCCGCCGCTTCCGCCAGCAGCTCAATCAGGAATTCGGTGTAATCACGAATGCGTTCGCGCATATCCTGCGGCAGTGGCCAGCGTTGCGGGTCTTCCGTGCCGATCATCGGTCCGGAATGCGTGTGGGACAGGTTGACGATGATGTGTTCCGGCGCTAAACCGGTCTGTTCGATGATGCGGGCCATAAGGCGCGCGGCGACGTTCTGGCGCATGACGCAGAGGTCAAGGGTCATCAGGACGGTTCGGGTGCCGGCCGCATCTTCAAAAGCCATGGTCTTGGCATATAGCTCGTGCTCCTTGCCGGTGTAGGGTGTGAATCTTACGGCGCAGGAATATCCGTAGAGCCAGACCGGCTCGGGCGGCGTGATGCAGACCGAGGACAGACCCACGCGCAAACTGAGGTCAGGTTCCATTATATTGTCCTGTCATCGTTTTTGAACGGCCGGGCGATCCAGGCAGGGATTACCCCAGGATTTCGCCGGCCGCCTGGCAAAGTTTTGCAGCCCGCTCTTCACATTCCTCGCGGGTCGCGGCGATATTGGTGCCAAGGGTGGCGGAGCGCGCCAGCAGGTCGAGGGTTCTGGTGCAGGTGTCCGGCGTGATATCCATGCGGCAGTCCCGGTTTTCTTCCCGCAGGAAAGGATTCATAGCCGGATGAAGAGCGCCTTTTTTTTCCAGCAGCACTTTCCAGTTGGTATGTACATGCATGCCATGGTTTATGGGGCTGGCGGTGTTACAGCCCAGTTCCGCGGCGCGTTCCGCCACCAACTCGCGCTCTTTTGCGGATGAGAAAATAAATGAGGTCTGAACCCCGCAATCACCTTCGTGGTCGGAAGATGGTGCAACGCGCAACTTGGTGTTCTTGTTTTCTACAGCGGCGATGGTCCACTGACGCCGTTCGCGCAGTCTGGCCAGGATGCCGTCGAGCCGTCCCAATTGCACATGCAGGACCGCCGACAGAATTTCATTCATGCGGAAAGTGTTGCCTAAAAAGGGCTCCTCGGTCAGGGTATGTTCACGGAAAGTGCAGCCCATGTCATGATAATATAGGGCGCGTTCGAACACTTTGCGGTTGCTGGTCAGCAGGGCGCCGCCCTCGCCGCAGGAGATGATCTTGAACATGTTGAAGCTCAAAGCACCGGCATCGCCGATGGTGCCCAGGCGTTGACCCTTGTAACTGCCGCCAATGGCCTGGCAGCTGTCTTCCAGCACGGCAAGGCCATGTTTTTTGGCAATGTCCATGATCGGGCCCATGTTTGCCGGGCGACCGGCCATATGGACGGGGATGACGGCCTTGGTGCGTGGTCCGATCCGGTCTTCAAAGGCCGCCGGATCCAGCGTCAGGGTTTCATCGACGTCCGCCAGCACGGGGATGGCGCCGACGCTCAGCACCGCGCCGGCGCTGGCCAGCCAGGTATAGGCCGGTACGATCACCTCATCGCCGGGTCCGATGCCCAGACCCGTCAGCCCGCAGATCAGGGCCGCGGTGCCCGAAGTCATGACAATGGCTTCGCTGCAGCCGAAGATTTCCTTAAGGCGCGTTTCGCAGGCGGTGGCTTGGCCGTCTTCACCGCCCCGGTAACGGAACAACTGGCGGCTGTTGATTACCTGTGCTACGGCGTCGATTTCTTCCTGTCCGATTTCAAACATGGTTCCGATCTCCTTGTGGTTTGTGTAAAAGTCAATTATTTCATTTATATCACGGTAAGCAAGCAGAATCAATAACTAACAAATATCGTTCAATGCGCTATCGGCACGATCCACCAGTGGCATTCGTTGACCCGGCTCTGCTCGTAGGCGATGCTGGACTGGATCAGCAGCCGCGCGGTGTCACCGGGGCGATGCCTGCCGATCACCGCGTTGGCGGAATAGCAGTCGCCGCCCCGCGCTTCCTTGCGGTAGAGGATTGTGCCCCGGTCCCAATTAATGCCGTCGCGCGAGGCGTAGATCACCAGGTGGCCCCTTTCGTCCGGTTTACCCTGACTCCCCGCGCGGCCGTGCAGATAGTACCAATCGCCGATCTTCTCGGACATCTGCATGTTGCGGATGCGTCTGGCGAAACGGGTGGTTTGGACGTCCGACCAGGTGTGCCCGTCGTCGGCGCTGGTCACGTAGGGGATGTCGTGTTCGTTGATCTCAATATCCTTGCCCTTGTGGTAGGGATACGAGTAAACGATGATCTCGCCCGAATCGAGCACGCCGGCGGTCACGTAGTAGTTTTCGTCGTCAAACGGCAGTTCGCTGCGCCGGGCGAACGTTGCCCCGTTGTCTGCCGAGACATACAGCGCGTAGGGGCCGGGGCAATAGTTTGCCGAGCCGGGCATGTAGACGATATAAATCTTGCCGTCGCGCACAAAGACCGCATCGAAAGTCAGCGATACATCCTCGACCGAGGCGTTGGGGTCGAGCGGACGCGGTTCGCTCCAGGTGTGACCATGGTCGTGGCTGAGCAGCACGGCCGGCGGAGCCTGCTTAACCCACAGCCCCTCCTTGCTGAAATGGCTGACGAACGCGACCAGTGTGCCGTCCGGCGCGGTGGTCAAGGCGAAGACCAGGGCGGAGCCGATCTCGTCGCCTTCGTAAACCTTGCGGGAGTAATCAAGCACGACCGGTTCGCCCCAGGTCTGGCCGCCGTCGATCGAACGCCGGTACTCGCTCCAGCCGTAGGTTCCGTGTCCATGATTCAACTCACCCGAGACGTTGCTGTAGAAAGCGACGATGTCGCCGTTGGCGCACTCGGTCAGGCAGTTGCCGCCGTGCCCCGAACGCCCGTGCTGCTGGTGGTCCACGAACATTATGCCGCGGTTGGGCATATCGTCCGGGATCACCCGGTAGGAACGCGCGGTGTTGATGCGCTTGCGCCGGCGCACGGTGGCCGCGGCGGCATCACCGGCCAACACATCTTCCTCGCGAAATTCCGCCATCAGGATGTCGCGAGCGCCTGTGCGGTCGAAATCGTAAGTGATGGCAATAGTACCGTCCGCCGCCTGATCGCCGTCAGGATAGGAAACGCCGACGCGCTCATCAAGCAGCAGGTCGCCGGCCCAGGTGGCGCCGTCGTCGTCGGAAAGGTACGCCTTCAGGTGCGAGCGGGTGCCCCGCGAC
>JAIVGW010000279.1 GCA_020201415.1 Lentisphaerota bacterium | reverse complement strand
TTCAGCGGTGAGTCCAGCAGGACTTGTCCCTGTTGGCGCACCAGCAAGCGCCGCCTGGTAGTTGTCCGCCCGATCCGGGCCCAGGGCAGTCCGCGGAAAACAGATTCCAGCTCGGCCGCATGTTCGGGAGGTGCGGTGACAATAAAGCGGCTGTTGCATTCCGCGAAAAGCCGGGCCGTCGGATCGGGATCGCCGTCGGTCGGCATGTCCTGCAGATCAATCTCCAGACCCAGATCGCCGCCCAGGGCCTTCAAGGCCAGGGCCACGGCCATCCCGCCGCGGGTGGGCGTATGCGAAGAATGCACCAGGTTCAGATCTATGGCCCGATGCAGCGCGCGATAAAGCCTGAGCGCCGGTGTCGTTTCCAGGATGGGCGGTTGCCCGCCAATGTGTTGCGGCCGGCCCATACGCGCGGCCAGCAGGCGGTGCAGGGCCGATGCGCCCAATTCCGGGCGGGTCAGGCCGAGTAGATAGACCAGATCGCCGGGCTGTTTGGCGTCCATGGTTACGGCGCGGCGCACATCATTGATCTTGGCAATGACGGAAAAAAGCAGGGTGGGCGGGATGGATATCTTGCGGCCGCCGCGGGTGGAGTCGTTCTTGCAGCTGTCCTTGCCTGAAATGCAGGGTACGCCATAGGCTGTGGTGACGTCATACAGCGCCCGGCAGGCCCGGACCAATTGGGCCAGCTTGTATTCCCCGTCGGGTGTCTTGTCCGACTGCACCGGATCGGGCCAGCAGAAATTATCCAGTCCCGCGAGATGTTCCGGATCGGCGCCGGCGCTGATGGCCCGCCGCACTGCTTCATCAATGACTGACGCGGTCATGGCGTAGGTGTCGATATCGGATAAAAACGGGTTGACGCCTTCCGCGAGGACGATGCCTGCCTGCTCGTCATAGGCCACGCGCATGACCGTGGCATCGGCCGGTATGTCGCAGTGTACGCCGACGAATGGTTTGACAACGCTCAGTCCCTTGACTTCGCCGTCATATTGCCGGCTTTTGTATTCGCGCGAGCACACGTCCAGGCTGGAGAGCAAATCGCGCAGCATTTGGCCATGATCATGTTGGCGGGGATGAGCCGGAGCTGGCAGGCGCGGCGGCCGCCAGCTTGCCCGTAAATGCATGGTCGGGCAACCATCGTAAAGAAATTTCATGTCCAGCCGCCCGACAGTCTGTTTTCCGTACTTGATAACAAATTCACCGCTGTCGGTGAATTTGCCCAGGGCGGTTGCCTCAACATCCCGGCGCCGGGCCAGCGCCCGCAAGGCCTTGAGCTTGCCCGGGGCCACGGCCAGGGTCATGCGTTCCTGGGCTTCCGAAAGCAGGATTTCCCAGGGTTGGAGGCCATGGTATTTCAGGGGTGCACGCGCCAGGTCCAATTCCACCCCGCCGGAAAGACGTCCCATCTCACCGGCCGAGCAGCTCAAGCCCCCGGCGCCATTGTCGGTGATGCAGCGGAACAGTCCGAGATCGCGGGCTTCCAGCAGAAACTCGTACATCTTGCGCTGGGTGATCGGGTCGCCGATCTGTACGGCCTGCACCGGCGATTCCTCGCGCAGTTCCTCGGACGAAAAAGTGGCGCCGTGAATGCCGTCCTTGCCGATGCGTCCGCCGGTTACCACCAGGATGTCGCCGGCCCGCACTTCCTTCCGTTCCGACGGCCGCCCGGTGACCTTGACCGGCAGGGTGCCCACCGTGCCGCAGAACACCAGCGGTTTGCCGGTGAACCGTTCGTCAAAAACTTCCCACCCGCGCATCCAGGGGATGCCGCTCTGGTTGCCGCCTTCGATGACGCCCTGATGCACGCCATCCCGAATGCGCCGCGGGTGCATCAGGCCGGCGGGCATTTTGGGTTTGTGGAAGGGCGAGCCCAGGCAATAACCCCAGACATTGCAAAGCAGGGCCGCGCCCATGCCTGTGCCCATCGGGTCGCGGTTGACCCCGACGATGCCCGTCATGGCGCCGCCGTAGGGATCCAGGGCCGAAGGACTGTTGTGTGTTTCCACCTTGTAAACCAGGTGGCGGCGCGGGGTAAACCGGATGATGCCGGCATTATCGGTGAAGACGGAAACCAGCCAGTTGCGTTTGCGCGCGATTTTTCTGGTGGAAGCCTTTATGAATGAGCGGTAGAGCGATTTTATTTTCGACTTATTCCCGAGTTCATCGGAGTAGTCGATTTCCGCGGCAAAGATTTTATGGCTGCAATGCTCCGACCAGGTCTGGGCGATGCATTCCACCTCAACGTCGGTCGGGTCACGCGGCAGACCCAGTGCCTGGCGGGCGCGCCGTACGCCGGGGCGATTGAAATAGTCGCGGATGGCGCGCATTTCATCCAGACTGCATGACAGGATTTTTTCCCGACTGATGCGCATGAGGTCGGCATCGGTCCCTTGCAGGTCGTAGGTGTTGACGGAGATATGCTGGGTGTCGTGAATAGCCGGGACCAGGGCCTCCGGCCGGTGTTGCCGCCAGGTGTCCGGCGTATAAACGGCAATGGTCTGGATCAACGGGTTGGCCAGCAGGTCGCGAGCCAGGCGGTTGATTTTTGTCCGGTTGCGCGCCGTCCGGCTTGAAATAAAATACTGGATAGCGGTATAAACCCCGTCTTCCGCCGGCAGGTCCCGCTCCAGGACATCCTGCAGGGCGCTGCGGGCAGTTCGACCGACATTGTCCGTAACACCCGGCTTAAAACCGATCTCAATCAGCCAATCGAATTTACGGGGGGGGGGCAGTCGCCCGCAAGCTGAGGTTTCAATGACGGGGTCGGTAAAAGCCTTTTGCGCGGCGGCCAACGCAGCGGGCGCCAGTTCGGCGTCGATCAGATACACGGTGCGGGTCCACGGACAGGTTGTTCAATCCCAGCGCCGTTTGCGCGCGAAAGGCCGTCAAGTCGCCCCGCGCATCGGGTACGCCGCGCCGCAATCCGATTTCAATCCGATAAGCCATCGCAAGTGTTCCGCAGGCCCGGTGGTGCCGGAGTTTTTTAGATTAGTCCGCCAAGTTGGTAAAAAAACGAAGCACAGCTTAACACAAAAAAATCCGGCAAATCAATCACTTATTCGTGGACGGCAGCAATTCTCATTTTGGCAATTGCGGCTCACCGGGACGGTTCGCCCTACCCGGTAATGAGCCAAAAAAAATGCTGAAATATGGTAGGGCTAAGCCTCCGGCTGAGCCGCCGCAATGGAACATTCATGCCATAATGAGAATTGATTCGTGGTCGGAATCCATGGCCACGGCCAGGGCGGAATAGTCACCGATGCTGGTGCCGAGCTGGCTGGTGACAATGCGACAGGCCCGGTGCGGCGCCGTCCAGGCGAAACGCTGCAGGCATTCCTGTAATGGTATCATCAACAGGTCGTCGGCATGGATGGCGATTGTTCCCAGAACAATCATTTCCGGATTCAGCGTCATGATGATGATGCCGATGCCCTGGGCCAGCCGCATGATGAATTCTTCCCAGACTTCCCTTGCCAGGTGATCGCCTTCGCGCAGCGCTTCCAGGATGGCGGGGAAGGCGATATTATCGACCGCGCCGCCGGCTTTATCAAGAATCGCCGTGTGGATTTTTTCTTCAACGATTTTAAGCTGCACCCGGCGTGCCACGGATAAGCCGCCACAATAGGCTTCAAAGCAGCCCTTTTGCCCGCAGGCGCAGGGTGGGCCGTCGGGGTTGAGCACCATGTGTCCGACTTCTCCGGCGGTATCGGTGTCACCTTTCACCAGGCTGCCGTTACAGATGATGCCGCCGCCCATACCGGTGCTGACGGTCAGGTAAACCAGATTCTGCACGCGGCGTCCGCAACCGAACCGAAACTCAGCCAGGGCGCAGGCGTTGGCATCGTTCTGCATGCGGGTGGGGCATTGGAAATGCCTTTGCAGATCCGCCACAATGGGCGCATGCCCCCAGCGCTTGAGATTGGTAGGCGCCAGCAGCAGGCCCCGGCGCGTATCCAGGGGGCCCGGGGCGGAGATGCCTATGGCAGCCAGCTCTGACGACGCAATATTTTCCGATTTCAGCAGATCTTTGCATAGTTTGATGATGGCATTGAGGCCGTCGGTGTAACTATTGGCAATATCGGCCACGGGAATGCGTTTAGCCTTGCGGATCGTGCCCTTGTTGTTGCCCAGACAGACGGAGATTTTGGTGCCGCCAATGTCTATGCCCAGAAGCGGAACGGTTTTTGCTGACGTGCCAGCCGGAGCCATGATGTCCTCGTTTATCTTTGATCGGCGCCGGAGTGCCGGCGTTTTAAAAATCAGCCGGCGGCGCCCCTCCATGAGCGCCGCCGGCTATCACTGCTTAACGCCATACCGCTTATTCGACCACTGCATCCAGCGTAACCGTGCTGATCAGGTGCAGACCTGGCAGCAGGTCCAGGCGGCCGTTCATCGGGTAATCCACCACAAACCAGAACTGGTACTTCCAGCCCGGCAGATTACCCGTCACCACTAGCGTGGGCGGCAAATTGAACAGCGGTCCCATGTGGGTCGGCCGGCAGGTGTCGAGGTCGTTGCCGCCGAATGGCCGCCAGCGGTCCGGATGGTTCAGATCCAGGTAATAATATTCCGGCGCGGCATCGGGCGGCATGCCTTCCCACTCGTAACGGCAGGCCACGACAAACCAGTCCACCGGTGTGCCAATATAGTTGCCGGGATCAATTTGAACTATGACATCAACCAGTCCACCGGCGAAAAAAGTCGCCTGTTCGGTCTGGCCATTGGCCATGATGATTGGGCCGATTACCGGTTCAGGAACCCGTGGGCCGACTTCCGCGGCGATCCCGGACGGTCCGGCCCTGGCCATAATGCCCGCAGCCGGGAATACGAACGAGAAACGGACCAGGTAGCCTGTATCCACGGATCCGTCACCATCCCAGTCGAAATAGATTGGCGATTCATCAGTCAGACGGGTGACTTCCGGCGCGGCGATGGC
>JAIVGW010000278.1 GCA_020201415.1 Lentisphaerota bacterium | reverse complement strand
GGGGAATCCCCTGTGTATCCCACGCGTTTCCGGATCGGGGTGAGTGGCAACAACCTGTACGTCGGCGTCCTGTGCGAGGATATCAAGGGCCAGCCCTTCAATGCCCCGCAACTTGAAAAGGATGATTACGGCATCTGGGAGGGGGATGTGGTGGAAATCCTGTTGGAGACGCCGGCCAATTCCTATTACCAGGTCGCTGCGAATCCGGCGGGGGTCACGGCGGACCTTGACCGCGGCGCCGGCGGTCTGGCCAAGGCGACCACTTGGGATGCGCAGGCGGAAGTCGCGGCATTTGTGGACGAGGCCGCCGGGACGTGGAGCGTGGAAGCGCGCATCCCCTTCACGCCCAGCGCGCAAGACCCGCTGCACGAGATCATCGGCACGCCGCCTTCCAAGGATAAGCCGTGGCATTTCAACCTGTGCCGTCAGCGGGCGCGGAACCAGCGTACGGAATTGGAAATGACGGCCTTCTCGCCCACGGGCAAAAAGGTATTCCATGATGTGTTGAAATTCGGGAAGTTGGAGTAAAATAACGCGGCGCACTGGCCGCAACCAAATTTTTAACACGCTGTTCAGCGCCGCGTTATGAACCGCCCGGCAGCCGGGCGGTGTGATGTATTTGATTCAGTTTCAAAAGTCCGTACGGGAACGGTTTTGACGAAGCAAAACCCTCCAACTATCAATAAAACCGTGTGTTTATTCGCTGGAGGGTTGCGCGCCGGTTCGGAAGTGACGGCGGTCTCCGCCGTTCACCCAGACCGGCGGGGACCGCCGGCTCCAGGTAAACGAAAAAAGTGTCGGAATAATGGAGTAATATACAGAGTCAGTTTCAAAAGTCCGCGCGGAAACGGTTTTGACGACGCAAAACCCTCCAACTATCAATAAAACCGCCGTGTTTTTCACTGGAGGGTTGCGCGTTGTCGCAACCGTCCGGACTTTTGAAAGTAAATCATACAAGGAGTGATGTTTATGCATTATCGTTTGTTGGCTATCATCTCGGGGATGTTTTTTGTTGCTACGGCTCTGACAGTACCGGCCGCCGAGACCTGGATTGTCCAGGACGGTCAGCCCAAGGCGGAAATTGTCATTGCGCCGGCGCCCAAGCGCCTGGTGAAACTGGCGGCTGAAGAGTTGCAGGCTTATGTGAAGAAAATGACTGGTGCGGAATTGCCGGTCGTTACCAACGCCTCGGCTGATGCCGCTCCGGTTAAACTCTATGTCGGGCAAAGTGCCGCTACCGATGCGATGGGAATTACCGATGCCGGTTTGAAGAACGATGGCGCCTTCCGGATCAAATCCGGTCCGGATTATCTTGTGCTGCTGGGTCATGACTTCGATTTCGAGCCGCCGGTGCCGGCCATTTGCGCGAAAAGCACCGGCGGCCTGGAACGGGCACAGGCGGAGTGGGATAAAATGACCGCCGACCGAACCGACTCGGCCTGGGGTAACCCGCTTGCCGGTCTACACCGGTCCTTTAATGCGGAATCCGGCACCTGGTTCATGGACCAAAGCGGTACGTTGAACGCGGTCTACGAATTCCTGCAGATGCAGGGCGTGCGCTGGTACATGCCCGGCGACTTGGGCGAAGTCGTCCCACAACAGACGTCCTTGGCGTTCCCCTCCGTTGATATCGAGGTGACACCTGATTTTCCCGTGCGCCGGTTTTTCGGTCCGGCGTATTTGGTCATGTCGCGCGACGATCTGCTGTGGATGCGCCGCTTGGGCGTGAACCATGGTTATCCGGTGCTGGGCTTGGGGCCGCATGTACATGGGCTGCGGAATATGCATGGCCGCAAGGAGATGCAGTCAGCCCATCCGGAATACTACGCGCTGGTCGGCGGTGTACGCTGGACGAATGAAGCCGGCCATGTCTGTTTTTCCTCGGATGGGCTGGTGCGGGAGGCCGCCAATTATGCGCGGGCCATGTACGATCTGCTGGACGAACCGGTGGTGGATTTTTGGCCGAACGACGGCATCCGGCTGTGCGAATGCAAAAAATGTTCGGGAAAATCGGCCGCCGAACTGGTTTTCGGGTTTGTAGATCGGGTGGCGCGCGACGTTTACAAGACCCATCCGGACCGGATGGTCACCTGCGGCGCTTATTCCGCCTACCGGTTGCCGCCGACCAACATCACGAAGTTCAGTCCGAATGTCGGTATTTCCATTGCGTTCTCCCGTACCGGGCTGGACCAGCCGGAGACCTGGGGACGGGGGTTGGGTATATCCTATGATGACTTGATTTTCGGGTGGCGCAACAAGACCGAATCCGGCTGGATCATGGGCAACTCGAACCACCGGTCACTGCCGTTGATGCCCCGCAGCATTGCCGCCGATCTGCGCGCGCGCAAGGGGAAATCCATCGGCGATTGGAATGAAGTCGGGCACCGCGCCCGGGCCGGGGAGACCAGCGGGGGCCGTGCTATCGGCCGTCAGACCTGGGCGCTGGGCATCCATCACCTGAACGTCTATGTCAATGCCCACCTGCTATGGGATGCCGATCAGGACCTGGAAGAGCTGCTGGACGACTATTATAAAAAATTCTACGGTCCGGTGGCCGATCAGGTGCGGGCGGCATTTGAATTTGCCGAGGCAAAGTACCCCCGCGGCGCGGGCAGTCCGGCCCTGAGCCTGGATGATCATATCAAGCTGATCGAGATGCTGCACGCCGCCCGGGATCAGGCCGGCGACACGATTTACGGCCGGCGCATCGCCTATGTCCTGGAGGAGGAAAAGCCGCTCGATGATCTTTTGAAGGCCCGCCAGGATGCGCAGTCCATGGAAGAACTGCGCGCGCAGGCGCCCCTGATCATTGCCCGCGACCCGTCGGTGTCCGACAAACCGGCCCCGGTGTATTCCCTTGTAGACTTGAAAACTGGCGAAAAGCCGCCGATCGAAACGATATTTCAGGTGGAGTGGGACCAGGGGGCCTTGGTCTTTGACATCCGTTGCCAGGATCCGGATATGGAAAACCTATTTGTGACCCGTGATATCTGGGGCGGGGACAGTGTGGCCATTCTGATCGAGACGCCGTTCCATTCCTATTATCAGATCGAAATCAATCCGGACGGCGTGATCTATGACGCGGATTGCCAATTAGGGTTCAAGAGCGTCATTGCGACGAAGTGGGATGCGCAGGCGAAGATCGAGACGGAACGCGGAAAAGATTTCTGGCGGCTCAAGGTGAAATTCCCGATCATGGACGAGGCCGCCGGCGTGCTGGATCCGCTGCATAATATTGTCGGTGAAAAGCCCACGGCCGCCGCGCCCTGGTTTGTGCAGATCGGCCGTGTGCGCATCCGTAATTTCGAGAAGTCCGCATACGGCTTTACGGCAACCGGCGGGACGTATCACAACCGGTCGAAGTTCGGACGGTTGGCAGTGGAATGAACATGCATATCGAGTCAGTTTCAAAAGTCCGTGCGGGAACGGTTTTGACGAAGCAAAACCCTCCAAATATCAATAAAACCTCATGTTTTTTCACTGGAGGGTTGCGCTTTGTCGCAACCGTCCGGACTTTTGAAAGTAAATCTATAAACTTATTGATCGTTATTGGAGTTCTCATGATGTCTTTACAGGGCGCCATTGGGGATGATCATACGGCATCCGAAACGGCATATGCCAATGTCGCCTACGGTCCGCATGAACTGAATACGTTGAACTTCTGGCGGGCACCGGGCGAGGGGCCGCGGCCGCTAGTGGTGGTCATTCACGGTGGTGGTTGGACCCAGGGCGGTGCTTCGAGCTCTCTGGGGGGCGGCCGCGATTTTTTAAAAAAAGGTATTTCCTATGCCACGATCAACTATCGCCTCTCCAGCGATGCGCCGCTGCCGGCGCCGGTGCATGATGCCGCACGGGCAATCCAGTATCTTCGCTCGCGGGCGGAGGAATGGAACATTGACAAAACGCGTATTGCCGTGACCGGCGGCAGCGCCGGCGGCTGTTCATCGCTGTGGCTGGCTTTGCATGACGATCTGGCTGATCCAGATGCAGAGGATCCGGTGTTGCGCGAGTCCACGCGGGTTGCTGCAGCCGCCGTCGGTAACGCCCAGGTTTCCCTTGATCCGAAGGTGGTCGAGGAGTGGCTGGGTCCCAACATTCTCAAACACCGCATGCTCTGGACCTCGGTCGGGGCCAAAAATATTGAGGAAGTGTTGGCGCATTACGATCGCTATGAGCCTTTGTTTCGCGAGTTTTCCCCTTACAATCATCTTACCGCAGATGATCCGCCGCTGATGATGACATACAGCCACAAGCCGGACCTGCCGGCATCCAACGCCAATCATGCCATTCATCACCCCGCCTTCGGATTGCGCCTGAAGGAAAAGTCGGATGCCCTGGGACATGAATGCCATCTGCTGGTCAAGGATGGTCCGCAGTTAAGCGAATATGCCACGACCACGGAGTTCCTGTTGGAAAAACTGCGCTAGTTGCCGGTCGCGTTCAAGAACCGCGCGCACCTGTTGACGGACTGCAATTTCGGGGTGCATGATTTGTTGTGCAACTTGGCCCGGCACAGTCGCGTCGCTGTATTGAGCCGCATATGGACTGGTTTTTTCCGAGGCGCCTGTTATCCGCCGATGCTGCGGTAAATGGTCAGGGCTGCGTCAGTCTCGGGCAAGACGGCTCGGTCGGAGAATTTCGTAATCATTTACCGTGGGTAGAGCGAGCCGCCGAGAATGACGCAGCCGTGGGTAAATGGTTGGGTGAAGATGTTTTTTAGTTGCCATCGATGGCGGGTAAATGCAATAATCAATTTGATTTTTCGGTAGTCACGTTTTCCACGGGAGGCCTATGAAGCTGCTCAAATCGTTGGCGGTGTGCGGGGTTTTGACATGTTTGCTACCGGCCGGCTGCATTTATCCCCATTTCGTTAATCTGGCGGCGGAAGAGTTGGCCGTGTACATTGAAAAAATCAGCGGCGTCCGACCGGAAATCCTGCGGGGCTTGCCTGATCCGCGACCGGATACCGCCATCTGGGTGGGATATCAGCCAGTTCTGAATGAAATTTTCCCGGAGGTAGATTTTGAGTTTCATTATCCGGAAGAAATTCTGATTGTCTGCGATGGTCAAAATCTGGCGGTCCTCGGACGCGATATCTGGAACCCGGAACATACGCAAATTGAAGTAGGCCGCGGCAAACTCATCGACGGGCGGCAGGTGGAATACGGCACCGTCAATGCCGTTTACACCTTTCTGCAGGACTATCTGGGTGTGCGCTGGTTATGGCCCGGCGATTCCGGCGAGGACGTTATCCAGAGCGGAACTATTGCCTTTGCGCCTTTTACATATCGTTACCATCCGCAAATCCGCGCCCGCAGCGGTATGTTTAACTTTTCCGGTTTTCCCAAGGGGGGCTACGGCACTTCCACCGACTGGACCCGCCGGCAGCGTCTGCAGTTGAGTTCAATTTTTTTCAGCGGCGGCCACGCCTTTACCGATTGGTGGGAACGCTTTCATGAGACCAATCCTGAATATTTTGCCTTGCAGCCGGACGGTACGCGCGGCGGCGGCGATAAGCCGTTTCCCGGCGCGCGGACGATAAAAATCTGTCATGCCAACCCTGATGTGGCCCGTCAGTGGCTGGCGCAGGTGGAAGAACAGTTGGAGAAAGATCCGAACCGGACCATGTTCAGCGCTTCACCAAACGACGGCTGGGCCAGCGGGCATTGCATCTGCGAGGACTGCCGCGCCTGGGATCATCCGGACGGTGAATTGCGCATGTTTCATTGGGCCGGCATCACCCAGGAATATGTAGCGCTTTCGGATCGTGAAGTGACCTTCGCCAATCACTGCGCGCGCCTGCTCAAGGAACGCTTCCCGGACAAGGATTATTATGTGATCACCATGGCCTACGGTCATTCCCGTCCGGCGCCGGTGGCGGCGCGGCCGGATGACAACGTCATTATTTCCTGCGTGGCTAATTTTTTCGGTCGCACTGATCTGGTCGATCGCGGATCAACCAGTGGTCAGACCTTCAAACAGCAGTATCTGGATTGGGCCGCCATGGTGCCCGCGCTGATCTGGCGGCCCAATACCGGCAGTCCCGCCGGCTGGCAACAGGGGCAGCCCGATGTGTCGATCAACCAGACCATCGAGGATTTGAAGTTGGTTGCGGAAAACAAATGCGTCGGTATCTTTATTGATGGAGTCTGGGAGCACTGGGCCACGCAGGGCCCGCAATATTATGTCATGGGACAGTTAGCCTGGAACCCGCAACTGGACGGTCATGCGGTTCTGGATGATTATTATCGTCGTGGATTCGGTCCCGCGGCCCGCGATATCCAGGCATATTGGGAACTGCTGGAACAAACGCGTGAAGTCTTCGTCAGCGGCGATCGTAGTTATCCTGAGGTTTACGACGACGCCTTTTTCAAAAAGGCTTACGGCCTGTTGGACCGGGCCGAAAGGGCCGTGGCGCGGGCGCCGGAAAAATACGCACAAAGGGTGGAATTTGTACGCGCCGGCTTGGATTATACCATGCTGATTGTCGAGGTGCGCGATCTGATGGTGAAGGTGCGGGCTTCGCGCGGCACCGATACGCTGGCGGCGGACCAGGCGCGTGACAACTGGGCTAAGATGGAACAACTTTGCCGGGACTACCCCTATGCGATCAACTGGGGGCCCATCCGTCCGCAGACGCCGCGGATGTCGGCGTTGCATCCGGATTATTATAAAGGTCGCTAAGCGGGATGGATTGTTTGCATGGATAAGATGCGCATGGCGGGGTTGATTGCAAGCTGGCTGGTTGCAGTTGTCGCCATGGCTGCGCGCCCGGCGCCAGGTCCGCGGATGATTCTGGTGGAACAGGGGCTGGCCCGGGTTCCGATAATCGTGGCGGCGGATGCCACCCCGCTGACTTTGCAAGCCGCCGGCGAATTGTCGGTCTATATCGAAAAAATCAGCGGTGTGCGTCCGGATATGACACAGGTCCTGCCTGATCCGTTGCCGGACCAGGCCGTCTGGGTGGGGTTCCAGCCGAAACTCCGGGAGATTTTTCCGGATGCCGATTTTGAATTCAAGCATCCCGAAGAAGTCCTGCTGGTCTGCGACGGGGTCAATCTGGCCATCACCGGCAGTGACCGCTGGGATCCCGAACGTCTGGTGATCGAAGGGCGCAGTGCGGTCATCGACAGCAACCAGATGGAATACGGGACGGTCAATGCGGTTTACACCTTCTTGCGGGATTATCTGGATGTGCGTTGGCTCTGGCCGGGCGAAGAAGACATAATCAAGCGTGAAACCATCGCGTTGGCGCCCTTCGAGTACCGCCACCATCCATCAATCCGAATTCGTGCCGGCATTCTGCGTTTTTCCGCCCCCGGCGACGGCAGGGGAATTTCGCATGACTGGGTGCGTTATCAAAGAATGCAACTGGATTCATCCCATGCCGGACACCAGTTGCTCAGGGTGATGGGCGGACACGGGTTCGGCACCTGGTGGAACCGTTTCCATGAGACCAATCCGGACTTTTTTGCCATGCAACCGGACGGTACCCGCAGTGGTTTTCCCGGTCCCGGCACGGTCAAAATGTGTCAATCAAATCCGGATGTGTGGGATCAGTGGGTTCGCGATGTGGAAGCTATGCTGGAAGTGGAGCCGGAACGTTACATTTTCAACGCTTCGCCCAACGACAGTTATCACCGCGGGCATTGCGTATGCGAAAAATGTCGCGCCTGGGATCATCCCGACGGAGAATTGCTTGTATATACCTGGCAGGGCTTGAGCCAGGAGTACGTGGCCATGTCCGATAGGCATGTCACTTTTGCCAACCACCTGGGTCGTAAGCTCAAGGAACGTTTCCCCGACATGAACTATTACGTGTTGATGTTTGCCTACGGCAATTCGCGGCCGCCTCCGGTGATGGCCGTGCCGGACGACAATGTCATCATCTGCAGCGTGGCTAATTTTCATTTACGCGGTCATGGGGCGAGGGAGAGTCACCAACCTCAGTTTGACAAATGGGGAAAGGTGGCGCCGAACCTGATGTGGCGGCCTAATCTGGGCAACGCCTATGGCTGGCGCGCGGGCTGGCCGGCGGGATCGGTGCGCCAGGCCATTGAAGACATGCGTTTTGTGGGAGAAAATAATTGCCGGGGTATTTACTTCGACAGTACCTGGGAGCATTGGGCGGTACAGGGGCCGCATTACTACATGCTGGCCAACATGGCCTGGGATCCGCTACAGGACGGATGGGCCGTGTGGGACGATTTTTGCCGGCGCGCCTACGGCCCGGCCGCGGCTGAAATGAAATCATACTGGGCATTGCTGGACGGGGTGCGGGACCGACTCCCGTCCGAGGGGCTGGACGATCTGGAAAAAGCCTACCGGGATGAGACTGTTTTTGAGAAGGCCTATGCGCATCTCGACCGCGCCGGGCAGCTGGTGGGAGATGCACAGGATTATTGTCGTAGGCTGGATTTTGCCCGGGCCGGTCTTGATTTTACC
>JAIVGW010000044.1 GCA_020201415.1 Lentisphaerota bacterium | reverse complement strand
GGATAGATTGAACACCATACCCGGCAATACGCCGCGCCCACTCCAGGGCGTCGGTGCCGGTGGCGGTGCGCCCGCCGTCGATAAAAACCTCGTAACCGGACGACAGCACGGGATTTCGGTCAACATCTATCGCCACGGTGACGCGTTCCGCGCCCAGGGCTGAAACCATCTCTTCGATCAGTTCAGGCCTTCGATAGGCGGCACTGCTTACGGAAACCTTATCCGCGCCGGCCTCGATCACGGCGCCCGCCCGGTCAACATCCACTATTCCGCCGCCCACGGTGAAGGGAACCGTCGTCACCCGTGACACCCGGCGCACCACTTCCAGCATGGTCTCCCGGCCTTCCACGGTGGCGGTGATGTCCAGCATGGCCAGCTCGTCCGCGCCGGCCCGGCAATAGGCTTCGGCGCAGGCCTCAGGATCGCCGGCATCCCGGATATCAACAAAGTGCACCCCCTTGACCACGCGTCCATCGCGCATATCCAGGCAGGGCATAATTCTCACCGGTTGTTGCATGGCTAATGTCTCCTGTAATCAAGCGGCGGATTGAGCCGCAACTGCATATTTGATGGGGGCAGCGGTCAGTCCCGCGACGGCCGGCGGAGCCCCCGGCGATGACGCATTATAACATTTCAGCAATGAAATTACGCTGTAATTCTGCGATTGCCGGATTATAAACACGGGAACAGTGAAGCAGGTTGGTCGAGACCCTCGAACCGTGTAGTCAACCGGCTATACAGATTGACGGACAATTACAACCAGCCGGTGGCCCGCGCCAGAGTACGGACATAATGAACATAGTCAGGCCAGGCAATATCCGCCGGCACGCCATGATCACAACTGGGCAGATAACCGCCGGCATCCATGACCGGCTTCAACCGGGCAATTTCCGCTTCAATCACCTGTCCGCCCTTGGCCATGGCGCGCTTGTCCACGCCGCCGCGGTAGGCCATGTTCCGACCGAATTGCTTACGGAATTCGTTCAAGTCGTTACCGGCAGCCACCTCGATCGGATCGCAGACATTAATCCCGGCTTCAATCCACAGCGGAATCAATTCGCCAATGAAACCATCTGAATCCATGGCATACAGCGGCACGCCCGCACCACGGACCATTTCACCCCAGCGCTTCCAGGTCGGCAGCAGGAATTCGCGCGTCATGGCCGGCGAGATCATGGAAAAGCCCTTGTAGGCCATATCCTCGGAAAAATGCACGCAATCCGGCACAACATTCTCCAAGACGCGTTGCAGCAGGGCGGCGATATAATTCTCCCAGAAAACGATCATCTCGCGCACCAGCACCGGATCGTCATAAAACATCGTACACAGGTTTTCAAACCCGACCCACTCACGCAACTGCCAGAAAGGGCCGGAGAAATGCAGTTCCAAGAATCCCGTCCGATCCTTAAGACTCTGACCCAGTTCCGCGGCATCCGGCGGCAGACGCTGCGGCGCTGATGCATCATACCTTTTTTGCATGTCGGCCCAATCCGCGCGGTTTTCCACCGGACACTTGATCCAGCGGCGTGTGACAAAATCCACCGCATTGCGCAGATATTCCGGATTGAATTCTTTGCCGATTTCACAGATGTTGCCTTTCCAATCGCGCACCACTCGTGAATTAGGTTTTTCCTCCAGTACCGCTTCCTCGAATTCCGGGATCATCCTCTCTTTGGCGTAGAAGGATTTGACACCGGGCTCAGACCAGGGCAGTTGGCCACCCGCCTGACGGTAAGCTTCCAGATTGTAATCCTTAACCGCAGGATCCAGGCCGGTGGCGTGCCATTTTTCCAAAGTGGATTTACGGGCACTCCCGGGCCGTAAAGGGATTCGATCAGGCTGCCCGAAAGACAATGTTGCCAATATGCGTTCACGTGCCTGCATGTATTACCTCCTCGTATTGATGGCCTCGACCACCGACGAATCAATCACATTTCAGAATTTTCACTAATTCGTATTTACTATTGCTTGCATAATGTACACAAGTAATTATAACTATTCAATGGATAGGGAGATCATTTTTATGGACATATCTATCACAAAAACACTACCTGTTTTCCGTGAAACCCGTTTTCGCCAGCCCAGTCCCCTGGAACGCAAACTGGGATTATGGGTGGACCGGATTGGTGCGACCGGCGACCGGCTGGGCGACTTGCGCCGGTTGCGGATTTTGGGACAATACGCGGTGGTAGCAGTGGAATCCGGCACGGGGCAGTGCGTCATTGCCGCGCAAGGGCCACGGCCTTTGGAGGCTGGTGATGTGTTGTTTCTATCGCCCGAACAGCCGACAGCCTATGCTCCCCGTCAGGCATGGTTCACGCGCTGGATTGTGTGGAATGGCCCGGAAGCCCGCATCCTGGCGGAAATGGAAAACCGTGGGGAGCCGGTGATCAGACAGGCTGCCGCCATCGTGCAACAAGCATTCATCGCATTAACACATTGTATTGAGGATGAAACCGCGGCCGCGGCCATTGAGCGCAAATCAATTCTACTATCCATGCTGGCGGAACTTGCTGTTAAGAGGCCCGTGGCAGCGCATGCCACTGCCATGGCCGGTATCACTGATCACATCGGCCGCAACCTGGACCGTGAATTGAAGGTGCCAGACCTGGCCCGTATGACGCACCTGCCCAGGTCGGATACCAGGATCCAGCCTACTTCATGCGCGTTTTTCGCAAGATTACCGGTGACCCGCCAGGACGCTTCGTGCGACGGATCAGCGGCGGATGAAACGGTTGCAATTCAAGAAAAAGTCATTTAAACAATTGGTAACAAAACGCTTGTATTTATATAAACCCCAAGTTAGACGCAATGCGCTTAACTAATTCCGGGTTGATTCCAGCCGACTGGTGCTGTACGATTTCAGGCGGTTATATGCGGCCGCTCGAAGCGGCCGAGATGGCAGACGGCAAACAATGATGCAAATGGAAAATCAGACCCCATCCAAAGATCACAAGCCGGACGCGGATCCGTCAGTCGCGCCCCGACAGGTGCTGATCGTCAAGATGAGCTCACTGGGCGACCTTTTTCATGCCCTGCCGGCCGTGCATATTCTGAAGACCAGCCTGGCGGCGGAAATCGACTGGGTGGTACAGCAAGAGTATGTTGAGTTGGTACATTGTTTCCAAGACGTACGCCGGGTGCTGGGCTTTCCGCGCCGGCGTCCGGCCCGGCTACCGGAGTTTTTCCAGCGGCTGCGCGCCACGCATTACGATCTGATCATAGACCTGCAGGGCCTTCTGAAAAGCGCCATGGTGGCGAAGGCGGCCAGCGGGGACCGCCGGATCGGCCCGTCCTTCCAGCGCGAAGGCGCCCGCTGGTTTTATGGAGAACTGGCCGGATCGCGCAATATCAACCGCCATGCCGTGGAACAGGTCTGCGACATCATCACCCACCTCGGTCTGTCACCGGCGCCGGCGCAATTCCCGGTCAGCTTTCCGCCGGTGGACCCGGGAGGCGCGCCGCCACGGGTGGCCTTGTCGCCTTTTTCCCGATGGCCCACCAAGAACTGGCCGATGCAGAATTTCGTCGAACTCGGCCGAACCCTGCAAAAGCGCGCCAATGCCACCCTGTTTATTCTGGGCGGCCAACCGGATGCCCGGGCCTGCGCCCGGCTGGCGGCGGAAATTGGCGGAGCCACCGTCAACCTGGCCGGCCGGTTGACGTTGCCTGAACTGGGCGGATGGCTGAGCGCCATGCAATTGCTGATCACCAATGATTCCGGACCCATGCACATGGCCGCGGCCGCGGGCACTCCCGTCCTGGCCTTTTTCGGGCCAACCGACCCCCACCGCACCGGGCCTTATGGCCCGGGCCATATCGTCTTGCAAAGCAAGCTGCTGTGCCGTCCTTGCCGCACACGCCGCTGCCGCTTCGGTGATGTCTCCTGCCTGAGCGCCATCACCCCCGAGATGGCCGGTAATGCGGCCCTGCCCATGCTGGCCCGCTACACCAAGGTAAATGCCGGACAATAAAACGTCCCCGCCGCCGTTATATATTCACAGACACTTGAAGTTTTCCAAAACGAACCGGTTTAGGAAAGGAAGCTGCAAGCAGTGTGGAACAAACGGCGGTTAATCAACCCCAACAAGGGAGTGGTCATGAAAAAAGGTATTTTAATGGTTGCGGCAGCGGTTTTGATCGCGGGCGGCATACAGGCGCAAGACGCTGGTGAGCGTGAAGGCAAGCGCGCCCAGATGCAGGAGCGGCATCAGCAACAGCAACAGCGTCGCCAGGAACACCGCCAACAGATGCGGGAAAAAATGAAAGCTTTACGGGAACAGACCAAAGAAATGCCGGAGGATGAGCGCCGGCAGGCCCGGATGAACCTCATGGAGGAACTTTACAGCGAGCGATCCGCTTCCCTGGAAAGCCTGCACAATGAAAAAATGCAGTTTTTGCAGGAGCGCCTGGCGAACAACCAGCGCATGAGCGACGCGCATAAATCGGAATTGATCAATTTCTTCACGCAGCAATATCGTGCAGCCACCGATTTCCGTGACGAGTGCCATGCGGAAGCAGTTGAACATTTACGACAGATAGCCGCGGATGAGAATCTGACCCAGGAACAACGCAAACAATCTGTGGCAGAACACCGGCAGGCCAGCCAGGAATCGTTCCGGAATCACGCACAGCAGCGCCGAGAAGCGCGCCAGTCGTTCATGGAGCGCATGCGCGAAGAAGCCAAAGCCAACAAGCCCGCCCGCGGCGAAAAGGGTGAAAAGCGCGGCAAGCGCGCTCAACGCGGCACGGAAGAATAACAACCGGGCGTCATGCAAATCACCAGCCGCGCCGGCGCCCAGCGTCCGGCGCGGCTTTTTGTATTGCACGCATAATTCCGAAAAGCCCCTACCCGGCATGCTCCAGCCCGCGGCGCCGGAGCAGAGAGCCATCCAGCCGGTACAACTCCAGTCGCGCCTTGAGATGCGAGATAACCGACTCGACTTCGGCAATGCGGCTGGCCACCAGGTCGCGCTGAGCCTGGGCCACCAACATACTGGTGGACTTGCCGACACGGAATTTTTCAGTCTCCGCCCGCAGGGATTCCTCACGATGCAGACGGGTAGCGCGCGTGGCCGCAATCTGCTCGTGTGAACGCTGGACTTCCAGCATGGCCACACGCACTTCGGTCTGCACCAGGTCTTCCAGATTAGCCAGCGCCAACTGCGCCTGTTCCAACTGGTTGACGGAACGCCGATGCCGGGCGCGATCCGCGCGGTTCAGCGGCGGGTATTCCAAACGTAAACCGCCTTTTAAAATATTCTCAGTGCGCTCGGTTTCGCGGCCGGATTCCCCGAACGAATCGGCATAGGTGGTCCGGCCCAAAGTAATGAAGAAATCCAGCCGCGGCAGCATGCCGTTACGGGTATGCGCCACCTCCAACTCGCCCCGGGCGGTCAATAATTGCGCCTCACGCAATTCCGGACGCAATTCCAAAGCCCGTTTGACATGGTTGAGCACCGGCTCGGGGTCTTCCTCCGGCACGAATGGTTCATCTTCTATCACTAGACTGCATTCCCATAATCCCTGACCGGAGGGTGGAGCGAGCAGACGCAACAGCATCAGTTGCCGTTGGGCAAGCACGCTGCGGGCATTGATCAGACTTTCGCGCCGCTGGGCCACCTCAGCCTCGGCGGCAGCCAGTTCAATTTCGGCCAGATGCCCTACCAGAATGCGTTCACGCACCTCGTCGCGCTGACGCTCAGCCAGCTGCAGCGACTCCTGGTAGATCTCCATGCGGCGCCCGGCCAGCACATAATCCCAGCCGGCCAACTCCACGCGCGAAACCAGCGTTTCTGCCGCCGCCCGCAATTCATGCTCGGAAATCAACGTATCGATCCGCGCCTGGCGCAGACGCGCCAGATTCACGGAAGGACCCAACCCGCGCAGCAGGGACTGGGTCAGAGTGAGATTTATCCGCGTCAGGTCACGGCGATCATCGAATTCCGCGCCAGGATCCGGCGCAAAATCCGTACGCGCACGGCTCAGTTCCGCTCCAAGGGAGATCCGGGTACCGGTCGGCAAGCGCTGCTCCAGGGCCGCGCCGCCCTCCCAGGCGCCGGCCCGCTCATCCAGGTATGCCGGCGGAACCGGACTTGTCGTATCTACCTCGCCATCCGTCCGCGTCCGGGCCGCCTCGGCGGCCAACACCGGATCGAATTCGGCGCGGGCCTCCTGTTCATAAGTACGCCAGAAATCCGGTTGCAGACGTTCCACATGAAACAGCGGATTGTTCTCCAGCGCCATGACCACAGCCTCGGCCAGGGTTAAACGCAAAGCCGGCAAAGCTTCATCCGCCGCCAGGCTCAAGGGCAGCAACGCAGCGCACAACAGCGAACATGTCCGGCGGATGTTGCGCGGCTCAGGCGGCATGACGGCGCTCCCTTCTTTGCTCCAGGGCCAGGTAAACGGCCGGTATGAAGACCAGGGTGATCATGGTGGCGCTGAGCAACCCGCCGATCACCGCGCGCGCCATGGGCGCCTGGGCCTCGCCGCCTTCGCCCATCCCCAGCGCCATGGGTGTCAGACCGAGCATGGTGGTCAAGGCCGTCATGAAGATCGGCCGCAACCGCCGGCGCCCGGCCTCCTCCACCGCCGCACGCAGCGATAGTCCGTCGCGCCGGCGCAAAAGGTTGGCCTGATCCACCAGCAGAATGGCGTTATTGACAACAATGCCGGCCAGCATGATGCAACCGATAAAAGACTGCACGTTGAATGTGGTGCCTGTAAGAAACAGCATGGTGACTACACCGATTGCCGCCAGCGGCACGGCAAAGATTACAACCAAAGGATCGCGCAGCGATTCGAACTGGCAGGCCATGACCATGTAAACCAGCACAATCGCCAGAATCAGACTGAAAACCAGCTCACGAAACGATTTCTGCTGCTCCTCATAATCACCGACAAAAACCACTTCAAATCCGCTTGGAACCGGCACTTCACTCAATCCGGCGCGCACATCGGCAATAACAGAACCCAGATCACGCCCTGAAATCTCACCGGTCACGTTGATGATGCGCTCCTGGTTGCGCCGCTCCACCAGGGACGGCCCGACGGACGGCACGATGTCCACCACATTGCGCAAGACCACCGGCGAACCGGCGCGGTTGATCACCACCACATCCAGCACTTCCTCCAGCGGCAGAAATTCGGCCCGGACAGCCTGCACCAGAATGCGGTGCTGATCGCCCTCCTGTCGGAAGTAACCGGCGGAAGCGCCGCCCAGAACGGTCTCCAGCACCGTGGCAATATCATCCACCGTGACACCCAGGTCGGCGGCCTTGCGCCGATCGATCAGAATGCGCCTTTCCGGCATACCGGCTTCACGGCTGATAATTGTATCCGTAACGCCGGGCGTGCCGGCCACCACTGCCTGCACCCTTTCCGCCAGCGCCTGGGCCGTCTCAAAATCATGCCCGCGTATTTCCACCGCCAGGCGGTCACCGCCCGATGTGCCCATGCGCATGATAAACAACCCCTGGCCCGCGCGCACCCGCATGCTGACGCCAGGGACCTGTGCCAGCCGGCGCCGTAGATCATCGGCAACCTGCGCGCTGGAACGCCGGCGCTGGGACCGCGGTTTCAAGTTAATCCGCGCC
>JAIVGW010000043.1 GCA_020201415.1 Lentisphaerota bacterium | reverse complement strand
GCACCAGATCGTCCGGCGTGGTTATCTTGACGTTCCAATAACCGGATTCAACTATCTTCACCGACTTCGAAATCAGTTCAACTGCCGAAGCCTCGTCCGTAACCCTGATGCGTTTTTTGCGCACATATTCCAGGGCATCACTAATCAGGTCCCGCCGGAAAGACTGCGGAGTCTGCACGCGCCACAGTTTGGTGCGATCGATGGTTTTGGTAATTATGGCGCCGCGCGCCACCTCCTTAACCGTATCGGTGATTTTCACAGCGGCCACGCCTGACCCGCAATTACGCGCAGATTTGATCGTAGCGGAAATCAGCTCCGGCGTGACACAGGGCCGCGCCCCGTCATGCACCACGACAATTTCCACATCTTCATTGATATGACTCAGACCGTTGCTGACGGAAACCTGACGTTGCGGACCGCCGGCCACGATTTTCTTGACCTTGGTGCAACCGAACATCTGCACTGCGCAACGGGCCGCCTCCACCCGCTCCTTGCGCACTACCAGGATGATTTCCTCCACATCACGGCACTTTTCAAATGCCATCAGCGCATGAATTAACACCGGCTTGGAACCAAGACTTAAAAAAGCCTTGTCCACATCCGGCCCCATACGCACACTGCGACCACCGGCGACTATAATCGCTGAATTCATAACATATTACGAAAAAGCTCACGCGACCAACAACACGACAGAAGTAAATCATAGCCCTTTTCTTGCACAAAGTCAAACTATTATGGTAAATTTACCCCATGCCACACGACCTCACAATAATTTCCAGCCTGCAAAATCCCCGGATCAAGCAGGCGGTGAAACTGCGCCAGCGGTCCCACCGCACTAAACTGCGGCGGATGCTGGTGGAGGGTTACCGCGAAATTAAACGGGCCCTCGACAACAACTATAAGCCGGAAAGCTTGTTCTTCTGCCCGGCGCTGTTTCTCGGAAAGAACGAACAGCAACTTCTGGATGCTTGCCTCCAAATCGGAACCACAACCATCGAATGCACCCCGCGGGTCTTCGAAAAAATCGCCTATCGTGAACGCCCGGAAGGATTGCTGGCGGTCATGCCCTATTTCCATTACCAGCTGTCCGGACTGCAATTACCGGCTGATCCGCTCCTGATCGTGGCCGAAGCTATCGAAAAACCGGGCAATCTGGGAACAATTCTGCGGTCAGCCGACGCGGCCGGCGTGCATGCGGTCATTGTTTGCGACCAGCGCACGGACATTTTCAATCCGAACGTGGTGCGCGCCAGCATCGGTACGCTGTTTTCCCTGCCGGTAGTCATCGCCGAATCGGGGGAAACCCGGCAATGGCTCACCGGTCACGGTATCCGGACTCTGGCGGCCACACCGCATGCTGAAAAAACCTATACCGAGCAGGACCTGCGCGGCGGGGTGGCCATAGTTTTGGGCACGGAGCAATTCGGGCTCAGCCGGGAATGGATGGACGGGGCGAACATGCAGGTCCGCATCCCCATGCAGGGCCAGGCCGATTCGCTGAACGTGGCTGCCGCTGCCACCATCCTGATGTTCGAAGCCTTGCGCCAACGCTCGCTAAATCAGTAAGCGGCTTCCTTCAGGGATTGTCAGGGGCTCCCGCCGACGCTGCGGCATCGTCCGCCGCCTTCTCTTCCTGAACATCGGCGTCAGCTTCTTGCTCGGCGGCTTTTTTGGCAGCCTTGGCCTCGGCGGCGGCTTTGATCCGCAGCTCTTCCCGCATGGGAACCTCATAGCGGCGGCGGGTGCCAGGCGAGAGATACGGCCAGGGATAGGGGACTTCACCCTGCGGCGTCCTGATCAACAGGCCTTCCGGCTGCGCCTCCACCACCGCCCCTTCCACCAGTACGCCGTTGGCCAGCCGCGGCGGCTCCAAAGGAACAGTCTCCTGCGCGCTGCAAGGCAAGATCCCCGTCAGTATGATGGCTACCGACAACAGGCATAATTCACGCAACATGTTCATCCTCCCACCGACCACGATTCAACGTGCTTTCATCTGCTGCAGGAACTGGCCCACCGACTGCTGCTGCCCCGCATCCAGACGGATATCCTCGTCCTCCGCCGCTGTCTGAGGAGGCGGCGGCTGGCCCGGATGAGCGGCGGCCCGCCGCTCCAAAGCGTTCAGGTCCGAGCGCATCGACTGCATGGCGCGATACAATTCGGCAACGGTGGCCTGCTGCGCCTCGACCTGTTGTTTAAGCGTCTGTGCTTCCTTCTGCAACCGGTCAAACCGCATATTAATATTGTTCAACCGCTCGTTGACCTTGTCCAATTCCAGCAACACCTGTTGCTGCGCCTGGTTATCCAGGCACCCGGACGTCAACACCAGCCCGACCGCCGCAACCAACCAGCTGACTCGCTTCATGGTTATCCTCCCCGAAGCACATCGGATGTTTACCTGGTGACTTTATCCCGCTGCTCCACCGGGAGATAGTTGCGTTCAACCGCCCCGGTATAAATCTGACGCGGGCGCGAGATTTTGAATCCTTCCTCGTGCACCATTTCACGCCAGTGTGAAAGCCATCCCGGCACCCGCCCGATGGCAAACAAAACCGTGAACATGTCGTATGGGATTTCAATCGCCTTCAGAATCAGACCCGAATAAAAGTCCACGTTCGGGTACAAATTCCTTTCGAGAAAGTAGCTATCGGACAGCGCCGCCTCTTCCAGGCGCAGGGCGATGTCAAAGAGGGGGTTGCTGATGCCGGGCTTGTTCAGCAGCTTGTGACAGGCGGCCTTCAGGATTTTGGCGCGCGGATCGAAATTCTTGTAAACCCGGTGACCGAACCCCATCAGGCGGGTTTTGGAATCGCGCTGCTTGGCGCGCGCAATGAATTCACGGCCATCGCCGCCGGAGGCATGAATCGACTCAAGCATGTGGATGACCGCCTGGTTGGCGCCGCCATGCCGCGGTCCCCACAGGGCGGAAATTCCGGCTGAAATCACCGAATAGATGTTGGCCTGGCTGGAGCCGGCCATGCGCACGGTGGAAGCGCTGCAATTCTGCTCATGATCGGCATGCAGGATCAGAAACAACTCCACGGCCTGGATGATGTCCGGGTCCAGATGGTAGTTGTTCACCGGCGAGGCAAACATCATGTTCAGAAAATTTTCCACGTACTTGAGCTTGATGGAAGGGTACATCACCGGTTCACCAATCGACTTTTTATATGAAAATGCGGCGATGGTGCGCACCTGTGAGATCAGATTGGCCATGAACTGTTCTTCCGCGCTCAGGTCGAGCTCATCCGGCAGCGGATAAAAGGCCGAAAGCGAAGCCACCATGGTGGAAAGAATGCCCATGGGATGGGCTTTATTGGGAAAGGCCCCAAAGAAATGCCGCATGTCCTCGTGAATCAAGGAAGAACTGTTCAGACGCCGGGAAAAGACCGCCAATTCATCCGCCGTCGGCAGTTCATTGTGAAGCAATAGGTAAGCCGTTTCCACAAAGGTGGAATTTTCGGCCAGTTGTTCAATGGGGTAGCCCCGGTAACGCAGAATCCCCTTTTCACCGTCAATGAAGGTGATGGCGCTACAGCAGCTCCCGGTATTGCCGTAACCGGAATCGAGCGTGATCATCCCGGTTTCATTACGCAGCCGGCTGATATCAAAGGCGCGTTCCCCCTCGCTGCCGACGATCACAGGGTATTCGAATTCACGCCCATCCACAATCAACTTTACCGTTTCACTCATATAAATCGTTTCCTGATATATTGTAGCCCGCTAACCTGCTTTATGCAGGCTAAGCGCATGGAGCGCCAAGCGCATACTCTTTTTTGTAGTAATTTACGGGATGCAAGTCAAGCATATCCGCTTTCTTTAAGGATTTTGCTTCTCTTTAAGCAGGGAATGCGCTAAGTTGACGAAGTTTGATGATTGCAGCCAAAAACCATTACGCTGAAATTACCGATGCAAATAGAACTGTTAGCCGTGACCGAAAAGGCCGAGGAACTGATTGAATTCGCCGCCCGGGTTTGTTACCGCAGCCATGCCGGCGCGCAGGAAGGCAGCGCCGGCAAATTCATTGCACGGCTGCTTGCCATGGGACATGAGTCCCCGCTGGAGCATGCCTGCGCCACCTTTCATCTGCAGGGCTGCTCGCGCGCCATGACCCATCAACTGGTGCGCCACCGCTTGATGTCGGTCTCCCAGCAAAGCCAGCGCTACGTGACGGAGGCGGGTTTTGAATATGTCACGCCGCCCGCGCTTGACAAGGAGGACGGCCGCGAATATGACCGGGATATGGAGACCATCCGGGCCATGTACGCCAAGTGGAAGGCCCGTGGACTGAAAAATGAAGACGCCCGTTTCGTGCTGCCCAATGCCTGCGCCTCCACCCTGGTCATTACCGCCAATTTTCGCGAATTCCGGCATATTTTCCGGTTACGCTGCGCCCGGCATGCACAATGGGAAATCCGCGAAGCCTGCACCAGGATGCTGCGACTGCTCCAACCCCGCGCGCCAGCGGTCTTCGCTGACCTGATGGAACTGATCGACTGAATTTCGATGCCTGGCAGCCAGGCCCCTGCAACCGGTTGATTTATCCCGATGGAACAGAAAACCAAAGCCACCATCATCATCCCCACCGTAGGACGCCCCTGCCTGTTGCAAACGCTGCAATCACTAGCACAAAACCCGGATTTTCAGCAGGTGGAAGTCATCGTCGTCGGGGAAATTCACGATGCGGCCGTAGCCGGCGCGCTGCAAGACCTGCAAGCGGCCAAGGGCCACATCCGCCACCTGCCCCTGAGCTTCAGCGCCGGCGATTCCAGCGCCAAGAAAAATGCCGGCTGGCGAGCCGCGGCCACGGAGGTTGTGGCATTCCTGGATGACGACGTGATTGTGCCGCCCGGCTGGATCACGGCCATGACCGCGGCCTTCAGCGATCCTGCAGTGAGCCTGGCCAGCGGACCCGCCCGGCCGCCTGAAAACATCACCCGCATCTCTGATCCGTAACGGCGTGGAAATCGAACCGGGCACCCTGGCGCCGGCGGCCCTGCTGGCGCTTGCACCCCCGCTGCTGATCGCCGCGGCTCTCTGCCGCGCCGCGGCGCTGCTGCTGGCCCTGGGCGCCCTGGCCTATGCCCTGTTTATGATCTGGTCGGCCGTCGGCGTCTTCCTGCGTACCCGCAGACTTGGTGACCTGCTGACCGCCGGCGCCATTCCCTGTATGCACATGAGTTACGGTTGGGGCCAATGGCGCGAACTGCTGCATCCCGACCGCGACCTGAGCCTGCCGCTGCGCCACGGCAAGCCGAATGCGTCCGCGCCTTGACGCCCGGTGCCAATATCCGCTAGGATTACCGGAAATCCATCCAACAGGAATATCATCATGATCAAAGCAAAAGTAATCGGCGCCACCGGCTACGGCGGCATTGGCATCATTGAGCTGTTACTGGGTCATCCCCAGGCTCAAATCGTACGCCTCGACAGCATCAATGACATTGGCACTCCCATCAGCGCCCTGTATCCGCACCTGCAGGGCCTGTGCGACCTGCCAATCGCCAACGTCAAACAGCCGGACGAAACTCCGGTCGACGTGGTTTTCATGGCCACCCCTGACGGCGTCGGCATGCAACTGGCCGGCGCCCAACTGCAACAGGGCGCGCGGGTGATCGATTACAGCGGCGACTTCCGGTTTCACAACTCCACGGCCTACGCCGATTACGCCACACGCATCGGCCGCGATCCCGCGCATGCCGCGCCGGAACTGCTGCCGCAATCTGTTTACGGCCTGGCTGAACTGCACCGGGAGGACCTGCGTGGCGCGCGCCTGGTGGGCAATCCCGGCTGTTTTGCCGTCAGTTGCATCCTGGGCCTGGCGCCGGCGGTACGCAATAATCTGGTGGGATTGGATCGTCTGATCTGCGACTGCAAGACCGGCATCTCGGGAGCGGGCAAGAAAACCGCCCCGACTTTTCATTACCCGGCCCGCTACGAAAACATGAACGCTTACAAACTGGCCGGGCACCAGCATGTCTGTGAAATCGAGCATGAACTCTCCGCGGTGGCCGGCGCGCCGGCATCTGTCACTTTCACCGCCCAGGCGGTGCCCATGTGCCGGGGCATCATGTCCACGCTGTATGGCGCATTATGCGCCGGCGTCAAACCGGATGACGTGCTTGCGGCTTACCGGGAATTTTACAAGGACTGCGCCTTCGTGCGCTTGTATGGGCCGGCGGACCAGGTCGGCACCGTGCACGTGCGCGGCAGCAATTTCTGCAACCTGGTGGTGGATGTGGATCGGCGCACCGACACCCTGCGCGTCGTCGCCTACATCGACAACCTGATGAAGGGACAGGCCGGCTCGGCCCTGCAGAACATGAACTTGATCTGCGGGTTGCCGGAAACCACCGGCCTCATGCAACCCGGCCGCTACCCTTGATCCTATAACCGGCATTTCAAACCAGCAGGGGTTGCTATCCCGGGCTGACCGCATCAACCGCGGCCGGCACATTGGTGATGCCCATCACACCGCCGGTATCCACCACGGCCTGGATGACTTCATCCGTCTTGGCGCGGATATGCGGATTCATGGCATGCGCCGTGGAATGGCTGACCACCACCGGACGGCTGGAAGCCCGCGCGACATCCAGACAGGAACGCAACCCCGTATGCGCCAGATCCACCATGATCCCCAGACGGTTCATTTCCGCCACCACGGCATGACCGAAGTCGGTCAGACCGCCATCGTGCGGCTCGCCGCATCCGCCGGCAATGGGGTTGGCGCGGTTGTAGGTCAGATGCATCATGCGCGCACCCAGCATGGCAAACAGCGGCAGATGCCGCAGTTCCTCATCCACGCTGATATCAGCGCGCGTCAGCGGCACACCGTTGCAGGTCAGACAAACGCAACGACGACCGGCGGCATGGGCCGCGACAATATCCTCCGGCGTCGTGGCGCGCCGCAGGAAATCCGGCATGGCATCTGTCAGCCAGGTGTGGCGCGCCAGCCGCCGCATGAGCAGCAGGGGGTGATTGCTCTCCTGGCCGGCATTCTGGAAAGTGCAGGTCACTCCGGATGCATGCCAGGCTTCCATGTATTCCTGGCGTAATTGCGGATCGCGCGCCCAGTTGACAAAACTTGTATCAACAGCCATATCCACCAGTTCCTGCGCCGAGGCGCCGGAATCCACGGCCGCATTGAACGCCACCACGTCCACCGGCGCCCTTAGACCCAGACCATAAGCCTCAATCACCAAGGCATCGGCATGCAAAGCCAGCCCGTGTTCCAGGTCGCGCGGGGAAGGCTTCAGAATCTCCATGGCGATTTCGCGATCCATGCGGATTTTATCATTTATCATACTGTCATCTCCCATCCGGCCGGTTTTTGGCCGCGCCGTTCTTCAATGCTTTAAAATGCCCCGGAATACTGCCGAAAATTTGATCAATCAATAGCATTGCCTGAGCATTGATGCAAGACTTATCGCCGCAAATGATTGCTGCAAAATATCCAGATTGACAAGATGTTAGCTATCCGCTAGGCTTATCTTCAAAGAATCTGAAAGGAAACACGGAATAATGCCAAAAAGCAAGCCCGTCATGCCGCTGCGCGACTTTGGGCGCCGTAGCGGACTGAAAATCGCTCCCGTCAGTATTGGCGGTATGCGCCTGCCCAAGGATCTGAATACCGCCGTGAATCTGGTACGCCATGCCATCGACAGCGGGGCGCGCTACATTGAC
>JAIVGW010000277.1 GCA_020201415.1 Lentisphaerota bacterium | reverse complement strand
GGATGCGGGATCAATGAAACAGCGAGGCAGGGCGTGTGTTTTCATTTGACCCGGTCGATGTGCGCGGCAAACTCACGCGCTTTGCGTTGAAAAGCGCCGATCTGTTCTGTGAAGTGCCGATGTCAATGGAATCGGCCATGATTGGAGGCGAAATTTCTGTGCCGACGCTGGAGGGCATGGCCAAGCTGAAAGTCAGCCCGGGCACGGAAAGCGGCCGCGTCTTTCGCATGCGCGGCAAAGGCATGCGGCTGTTGGGCGCTTCCGGTAGGGGCGATCTGCATGTGCGGGTTTATCTGGAGATTCCCAAAAATCTTTCCTCGGGCCAGAAACGCAAACTCAAGGAATTTCTGGAAGTCTGCACGGACACCAACTATCCGGAGATCGGCGCTTTTCAACGCAAAGCGCGTGAGTTTGCCGCGCACATCGACCGGGTCAAATGAAAACACACGCCCTGCCTCGCTGTTTCATTGATCCCGCATCCTGGCGGGGAACGGAAGTAGTGCTCGGTGAGGAGGAGTCGCATCATCTTTTAAAAGTGCTGCGGATGCGTACCGCTGATGAATTAACGCTGTTTGACGGCTGCGGGCGTAGCGCCTTGGCCAGAATCGCGGCGACCGGACGTCAAGCGCGGCTGCAGGTGACGGCGGCGACGATCCGGCACAGTCCGCCCCCGGCGGTGCGGATCATCCTGATCCAGGCGGTGCCCGCGCGGCAGTTGATGGATCAAATTGTGGAAAAGGCGGTGGAGCTTGGCGCGGCCGGCGTCATTCCCGTGGTAACAGAGCGGGTGACAGCGCGCGGGGGAGAGGCGGCGGCTGCCCGCCATGCCCGCTGGACCAAGATCATCCGTGCCGCGGCCCGGCAATGCGGCGCCGATTGGCTGCCGGAACTGACGCCGGTGATGGCCCTGGAAGGGGTGCTGCCGCGGATTCGCGCCTGCCCCCTATGCCTGGTCGGTTCGCTGGCGCCGGAAGCCGCGCCGTTACGGGAGGTCGTTTCAGCCATACCCGGCCGGCCGGCAGAAGTGATGCTGGTGATTGGACCGGAAGGCGATCTGTCTCCGTCAGAAACAAACTGTTTGCAGGAGGCCGGCGCAAGTCTGGTGAGTTTTGGCGCCGGTGTAATGCGAGTGGAAACCGCGGCGCTTTACGGCCTCAGTCTGATGCGCTACGAATTTCTGGTATGAACGGCTGACGCGGCCGTGCCGGCTGTGTGCTGCCTAGCGATTAAATAGCTTCAATAGTCGAGGGCGGCTTGGAAGTTATGTTGTAGGTCACGCTGACCACGCCCGGCACTTCGTCGGTTATGGCGCGCCCCAGCTTAAGCAGGGTCGGGAAGGGCAGGGCCGTGGGACTGGCCGTTACCGCGTTCTCACTGTCCCAACAGCGCACTTCGATCTGATGTCCGAAATCACGACGTCCCTTGCGAATGCCTGTTACCCGGTCTTCGTGCAGAATTGCCAGGCACTGGAAGGCCGGCACGCGGGCCAGGATGCGTTCCACCACGGCGGTGGCCTGCCGCGCTATTGCCACGCGCTCCGGTGTCACCTCGCCGATGACGCGGGCCGCCAAGGCCGGTCCGGGGAACGGCGGGCGGTTCCAGGTGGAGGCCGGCAGGCCCAGGGCGCGGCCCAACCGGCGTACCGCCGGCTTACGCAACTGCACCAGCGGTTCCAGCACCGAATAGCCGTAGGCCTTACGGGTGTCGATGCCGAGTTGCGACAGGATATTGTGCTGGCGTTTGATTCCGGAATTTGACCGGCACGCCTTTTTTGCGAAATACAGCAAGAACCTGTTGTGGCTCACCTTCGCGCATCAAGCCGTTGTCGATGAAATATGTCAACAGACGTTTGCCAAGTGCGCGATGTGCCAGCATGGTCACCACCGAGGAATCCACACCGCCGGAAAGGGCGTTAATGGCGCTATGTTCGCCCACAGTGGCCTGCAATTGTTGTCCCTGATCCTTGATGAAAGCCGCAGGGTTCAACCTGGCGAGCGTGATTTCCTTGATCCTTTTCATGTTTTTTCCCTTGCCTGATTGCGGATAAATGCGCGGTACGGTTTCCGGCCCGTGTTAAAACGGCAACAGCATAATTTTATTTGCTTCAGTTTGCAATGCAGAACTGTGATTGTTGCATTCCGCGCTTCACAACCGGCTGCCGGTCTGATACCATGAAAAAACGTATTTAATTTTGAGCAAAGTTGGTAATTTAATAGCGGAGCAGGCATGAGTCTGGGTGGCATTGATTTGCTGTTTAACATGGTCGTGGTTCTTTTCTGGATCAGGGCCTGGGAGTCCCGTCGGCGCCCCGTGCTTTTCAACCCCTATCTGGATGGGGTGGAGAATTTTACCCAGCCGTTGCTGGAGTTTATGATGCGCGGGGGGCTGGTGCGGTCGCAACAGGCGGCCGCGTGGCTGTGTTTGGGACTGCTGCTGATTTTTCGCGGGCTGGCTCTGCCGCTGACCAATCCGGAAACCATTCGCCAGGTCTGGCGGGTCAGATTGGGTTTTGAAGTATTGGCGCCGACGCATTACGGCTGGTGGGCGCCAGCCCCTTTCCTGGTTTTCAGCGGGCTTTCTTTTGCCGTTTTTATTTTTCAGGTGTGCGGCCTGGCTTTTCTATTTACCGGGCGGCGGGATGTGGAGCGGCGTGAGTGGCTGGATTTCTTTCTGGGGCCTTTCCGCCGTTTCCCCATAAAAGTGGGATTTCTGGACTTGACACCGATCCTGGCATTTTTCGCTTTAGGAATCGTGCATTTTCTGCTCAACGGGTTACTCCTGCAACAATTTTACCTGCTAATCCGCAGTACGGGAGGGTGACGTGGCGCGCAACAAGGCCGCGGGCCATGCAACCACGGTGATCAAAGTGCATGCCGTGCCGCGGGCCGTCGCCAACGCCTTGTGTGGCTGGCATGCCGATGCGCTGAAAGTGCGTTTGCGGGCACCGCCGGCGGAGGGCCGGGCCAATCGCGAGTTGTGCGCGTTTTTAAGTGAGAAACTGGCTTTGCCTGTGGCAAGGGTCCGGCTGATGGTGGGCGCCGGCAGTCGACAAAAGCTGGTGGCGGTTGACGGTCTGACAGATTCGGAAGTATGGCGGCGGCTGGGCCAGGGGTGTCCTCCGGCCTGAGGCCGGACGGCTTTAAGCATGTTAATTTACAAGGCATTGTAGTCAGGGCGTCGGCGGATAGGGCATGGCGCAGGCATTTTCGCGCGTTTGCCGCCAGCGGGTTTCCCAGCGTTCCGGGATTTCATTGCGCCAGATTTCCCTGCGGCGCGTGCCGACACCGGTCCGCTTGGTGGCGGTAGTGCCCTGGATGATGCCGTCGCCCAGGTCAATAACGGAGATTATGGCCCCGCGGGCGCTGTCGAGTGTGGCCTCACGCAGACCGCGGGTAATGGCCGGGACATCCGCCTGCGCAGCGCCGCGCAGGGTGTATACCAGTCCGCGGCCCGTGGTTTCCACGGTCTGCCAGGCATCCTTGCCGGCCTGTTTGGTGGTTTGCAGGGCAGTTCCCGCCAAGCCGTGCGCCGCCATGGTGAGATCTTGCGCGGTATTGCCCAATGCTCCCCCCAGTCGTCCGGCAATGCCCAGCACCAGGCTTGAAATCTGGATTTGCGGCTTGGCCGGCGTGCCGTCCAGGCTGACCAATGGCAGCGCATGGTTGGCGATGGTGCGGGCCGTGAAGCGGGCGGAAAGGAAGTTGGTGGCCATTGCCAGCCGGGCTTGGATATCCAGGGCTTCGCCGCCAATGGCTTGCGTCGTTCCGGGCGGCACCAGCGGCGCCAGGGAGGCAAGCTCCAGGCCGATCACGCATCCGGCAAGATTGATATCCGGCACCGGGGCGTCGAGTCGGCCGATCACCCCGGCCAATCCCAGGCGCCCGGTTGACGGGCGGGGCCGTCGGAAGAATCCCAGGAATCCCGCAGTACGCCATTGTTGGGGGATTTCCGCTGTGAGTTCGAACGTCCCTGGGGAGGTCGGATCTGTTGCGTCGAAATGGATGTTGGAGACGGCGCAGGTGATGTTGGTCATCCGGATTTTCAGCGGACGGGCGGATGGCGTATGGTGTTCGTAGAACAATGTGCCATCGCGCAGCTGCAGGCTCGCCAAGCGCCACGGCTGGACGCCATCAGGCGCGGGTGTCTTGATTTCCGTCTCCGGTTTCGGGCCTTCATCAGGCAGCATAAACTCGTAATTATAAATACCGCCCTTGCTTTTGATGATAATCGCGCGCGGCTGGTCAATTTCAGCGAAAATTGACTGTGTAACCGTTGTTGACCGCCCGTTGACTTTCAGGCCGGCCCGGAGACGCCCGACGGACAGCATTACGCCTGGCGGAAACCCGATCGGCTGGGCAAGGCGCAATCCTTCAAGGGTGAAGACGTGTTGTTCCCAATTGTAACTCATAACGTCGATGGCCAGCAACGGCTCCGCCGTCGCGGGGTACAGTTGCAGCGATCCTACAAGGGCTGGTGCTTCGGTGCGGGCCCGGCATTGCAGAGTCAGGCTGCCTTCAGGCAGAACTTTTTGAATCCGTTGGGGAATCAGCCGATCATGTTGGCGCGGATCGAAATTTTCCAGGCTCAAAACCATTTCCACTCCCGGGAGCGCCGTCGCATAATCCATGTCCAGGGCGCCTTCCAATTTGCCCGGTAGCTGTCCGGGTTGCGGAATTTCAGCGCTGACATCGATCCGGCCCTGTCGCCAGGGCGCCTGGCCGGCGTCTTCTGTCATAAACAGGTTTTCGGCCCTGATTTGCAATTGCTCCAGGCGGACTTCAAACAGTTCATCGGATAACGCGGCATCCTGGTAGGAGAGGGACATGCTGCTGATGGCAGCCTTTTCCAGTAGATACAACCCGGCCGGCTTATTGGTCGCGGCTGTGGCCGGCCGGTTGTCGGCGGTGAAAAGATCCCAGAGAAAGCGCCCGGCCTGATCACGTCCGAAATTTATGACGGGGCCGGATGCTTCCAGCGCGCGAATGTGCAGCCCCCTGCCGGCGGCAGTATCCCACAGCAGCCGCAGTTGCGGCAGATTAAGCAGCGGGTCCCGTCCGAATCCGGCCGGTTGGGCCAGGCGCAGACTTTGCACTTCAAGTTCACCGGCGGTTAAATTCAGATCAAGCGCCTCGACTTCCACCAGTGTCCGTTGCCCGTTGTCCGTGGTCACTTGCAGGTTGCCGGCCCAGTGGTCATCGGTATGTCTGAAACTCAGGGTTCCGTCCAGCGGGCCGGGCGCCAGGGTGTGGGCGGCCTCCGGCGGCAGCAGGCAGGCCAGCATTTGAGGATGCAGGCCCTGGAGGGTGATGCTGCCGTCAAGGTCGGGGATGGCGGATACGGCGGGCAGTTCAACCCTGATCACCGCCCGCAGCGCGGCCGATGGCGCACCCGGCTGGGCCAGCTGCGCGCGGATGCGTATGGCCCCCTTTTGTCGTGCCGCAGCGGGCGCGGCCGGAAAGTTCAGGCCGGCGGCAACCAGGTTGATGTTGGTGAGACTCAGGGAAGGACCGTCCGGAAGATCATATTGCAGGTTGGCCTCGCGCAAAACGGCCTGTTGCAGGATGAAGCCGAAGTTTGTCCTGCCATCCGCCGCCGTGTCCATGGCGGCTTGGTCGTCGGAAGCCATGAGCCTGGACAGGTTCAAGGCGCCGGTGCGGTCATGTTCCAGTATGACCCGCAGGCCCTCGCTTCTCAGCGTCAGGCGGACATTACGCCGCAACAGATCGCGGTAACTGATTTCGGCGGTAACCAGGCGGGCCTCCAGCAGGTTGGAGTCGGAAAAACCAGCGGGTTGGGCCAGCTGCAAGCCATGCAGGGTGAGACGTCCTTGCAGCAGGGCGAGATCAATATCTTGCACCCGCAGATCAACGCCGATCAGCGCCGGCATTTGCCGGTGGAGCAGTGTCTTGATTGTCCAGGGCAGCAGCGCCCGCGCCAGTACCAGGGCGGCAATCAGTGACAGCAGAATCACGCTGATTCTGAAGCCGCGTCGGCGTTGGGCCTGCTTTTGCATGAGTCAGATGCCCATATCCTTTTTAACCGCCGTGAATGTATCCACGGCAAATTCAAGATCTTCACGCATGTGTGCCGCCGAGATCTGCACGCGGATGCGCGCCTTGCCGACGGGCACCACGGGGTAGAAGAAGCCGATGGCGTAAAGGCCCTTTTCCAGCAGGCGGGCCGCCATCTGCTGCGCCAAGGTGGCTTCGCCCAGCATGATGGGAATAATGGGGTGTTCGCCGGCGGGGATCTCGAAACCTCTTGCGGTCATCTCGTTACGGAACCAGGCGGTGTTGGTCATCAGCCGACAGCGCAGTTCGTCGCTTGCGGCGATCATTTCCAGCGCTTTAAGCGCGGCGCCGGCCATGCAGGGCGCCAGGGTATTGGAAAACAGGTAAGGTCGGGAACGCTGCCGCAGCAGATCGATAATAGCGCGTCGGCCGCTGGTATAACCGCCGCTGGCGCCGCCCAGTGCCTTGCCCAGGGTGCCGGTGATGATGTCCACGCGATCCATGACGCCGTGATGTTCGTGAGTGCCGCGCCCGCCGGGTCCGACGAAACCCACGGCATGCGAGTCGTCAATCATCACCAGCGCCTGGTGCCGGTCCGCCAGATCGCAGATTTCCGGCAGGCGGGCGATGGAGCCGTCCATGGAAAACACGCCGTCAGTGGCAATCAGGCGCAGGCGGGCCTCGCCGGCTTCCCGCAGACGCGCTTCCAGGTCGCGCATGTCGCCGTTGCGGTACCGCAGGCGGCGGGCCTTGCAGAGCCGGATGCCGTCGATGATGCTGGCGTGGTTGAGTTCGTCGCTGATGACGGCGTCTTCGGCTCCCAGCAGGGTTTCGAACAGCCCGCCATTGGCGTCGAAGCAAGATGAGTAAAGAATGGTTTCGTCCGTGCCCAGGAATGCCGACAGCTTGCGCTCCAGTTGGCGGTGGATGGTCTGGGTGCCGCAGATGAACCGGACGGAAGAAAGTCCGTAACCCCAGCGGTCCAGCGCCTCATGCGCGGCCTGGATGATGGCGGGGTGCGCCGCCAGACCCAGGTAGTTGTTGGCGCACATGTTTAATACCCGGCGCCCATCCTGCACGGTGATACGGGAGCTCTGCGGACTGGTAATGGTGCGTTCCTGTTTAAGCAGGCCGTCGGCCTCAATCTGCTGTAATTGTGACTGGAAGATTTGCTGTGCCGCTTCGATCATGGAAGTTCCCCCGCGCATGACTGGTTGTAACAGGTTCGTGTTGCGACTGCGAACGCATGCCGCCACGCGAAGCAGAAGGCGCATGTCTGTAAGTTTGCCAGAAGCTCCGGGAACATTCAAGCGCAACCGGCCGCCTTATTGGCTTGCATGTTTTGGACTTTGTCTGTTTGGACGCGCCCTTGACTTGACCCTTGCATGCGAATTTTGCACAATCGCAACATGAAACGTGGAATGATGTCGATTGTAACCGGCCTACGCCTGCCTCGGCTGCAAGCGATTCCTTATTAATGGAGCAAGAACCATGAAACTGACACGAATTGGAGTATTACTTATGTTTACCACAACTCTTGCCGCCTCTGATACAAAAGTCCTTGAACCGATTGAAATCGGCAGCCGCCTGGAGCTGTTTACCGACGATTTTCTGATTGAGCGTCTGAGC
>JAIVGW010000276.1 GCA_020201415.1 Lentisphaerota bacterium | reverse complement strand
CGGCGAAGTAGTCGGATTACTCGGGCCCAATGGCGCCGGTAAAACCACCACTTTTTACATGATTGTAGGCATGATCAAGCCCTTCCAGGGCCGGGTCGGCTTTGACGGTCACAATGTCACGAGTTTGGCCATGCATCAGCGGGCGCGCCGCGGCATGGGGTATTTGTCTCAGGAACCGTCGGTTTTCCGCAAACTGACAGTGGCGGAAAATGTCATGGCCATTCTGGAAATGCTGCCTTTGTCGCGCACCGAGCGAAGCCGGCGGCTGGAGGCATTGTTGCGGGAGCTGGACATCAGCCACCTGGCCAACCAGCGGGCCTACACCTTGAGCGGCGGCGAACGTCGGCGGCTGGAAATCACCCGCGCCCTGGTGACCAATCCTTCCGCCATCCTGCTGGACGAGCCCTTCAGCGGGGTGGATCCGCTGGCGGTTTATGATGTACAGGAGATTATCCGCGATTTGCGCCGCAAGGGGCTGGGGATTCTGATCACCGATCATAATGTGCGTGAGACCCTTACCATTGTGGATCGCGCCTACCTGCTTTGCGAGGGGAAAGTGCTGCGCGAAGGCCCCAGTTCTTTTTTGATAGAAGACAAACTAAGCCGCGAGCTTTATCTGGGACCGCGTTTCAGTATGTAACAAATGCAGTGATCAACCTTTATGAGGAATATGCCGTAATGATCATTCAAATTACCAGCCGTCATGTTGAAGTCACGGATGCCGTCCGCGGGTATGTGGAAAACCGCCTTTCGCCGGTTTTGAACGTTTATCCCATGGTGGAGCATGCCCACGTAATTATGGATGTGGAGAAATTTCGCCACATTGCCGAGGTGGTGGTGCAGGGTAAGCAGCATCTGCACGCCGAAGCCCGCGCTGAAACCGACGACATGTACAAGTCGATTGACGCTGTGACCGACAAGATTGACCGGCAGTTGCGCAAGGCGCGCGATAAAAAAGTCGACCACAAGACCGGTGCTCATCGCGAGCGGCTGGCGGATGTTGAAGGAGCCGGGGAACTTTAATCATATCCTCCTGCCCCGCCCGGCAAATAAAGGACCAGAAGTGCGATGTCCGTCACCGTAAAAGATTTTTATGATGCGTCCCGCGCAAAGATCGCTCTGGAACTGGTGGCTGGTTCCGGCGGCATGGGACGCGTGATTCACGAGCCGGCCATCAACCGTCCGGGTTTGGCGCTGGCCGGGTTTTTCCGGCATTTCGCTTTCAGGCGTATTCAGGTGTTGGGGTTTGCGGAAAACGATTATCTGCATTGCATGGCGCCGGAGCGGCGCCGGAGGGCGTTGCGGGCGCTTTTCGAGCGCCGGATTCCCTGTCTGACGGTCTGCCGCAACCGCCGGGTCTGGCCGGAAATTCTGGAGTTTTCAAGGGAATTTGAGGTGCCCGTGCTGCGCACTCCGCTGATTACCGGCGCCTTCATCAACGCCGCCACGATCATGATGGAATCCCTGATGGCGCCGCGTTGCAGTTTGCAGGGCACCATGATCGACATCATGGGGATCGGTGTGCTGATGGAGGGCCGGCCGGGGATCGGTAAGAGCGAGGCGGCCCTGGCGTTGATTGAACGCGGGCACAGTCTGGTGGCTGATGATCTGACGTTAATGCGCCGTGTGGATGATCGCACAATCATGGGGTCGGCCGCGGGGGTCACGCGCTATCATCTGGAAATACGCGGACTGGGCATCATTCACGTGCCCAGTCTGTTCGGGGTGGCTTCTGTGCGCAATGAAAAAGCCTTGGATTTGATTGTTACCCTGTGTAAAATGGATGAATTTGGCGAAGGTGACGAGCGTGTGGCGCAGCGCACTCGTGATGTTCTGGGTGTGCCCGTGCCCCATTTGCTGGTGCCGGTGGCGCCCGGCCGCGATTTGGCCAATGTCATTGAAGTCGCGGCGCTGAATGAGAAACTGAAACGCCTGGGGCACGACGCCGCCAAGGAGTTGGATGATAAACTGGTTGCGGTAATGACCAAGGGTGCGGCGCATGACGACATCTAAGGGATCATTGCGGGGGGTGGCAGCGTACATGGAACGAGAAATCGAGGTTACCAATCAGTACGGCATGCATGCCCGTCCGGCTGCCATGTTGGTCAAGACGGCTTCCCGTTTTCAGGCTGATATTACTATCTGCAAGGGGGACGTCAAGGTCTCCGGCAAGAGTATCATGGGGCTTATGACTCTGGAGGCCGGGTTCGGTTCGCGCGTCAAGTTAACTGCTGAAGGTGTAGATGCCGGCCCGGCGTTGGATGCCATTCAGGAGCTTTTCGAGCGTAAATTCTACGAGGAATGATTTGCGGGGCCACATGGAACAGATTGAGCACAGTCCGGAGACGCAGTCTGCGAAAGGTGAGCAGGTATTCCGCGGTATCGGCGTGTCGCCGGGGTTGGTCATCGGTCCGGTCTTTGTGCGGCCACCCCAGGATGACAGCTTTGTGGAGCGGGAGATTCCGCGCGAAGAGGTGCCGCGTGAAATTGCCAGGTTCGAAACGGCCTTGATAGAAACCCGGCGCCAGTTGCGTGAATTCCAGCAGGGTTGCGATCCGGCGGTGGCTTCCATCTTTGACGCCCACCTGTTGATCCTGGATGATCGCCCCTTCATTGACAGCATCGTCACTGGAATTGAAAGCCGGCGGTTCAACGCCGAGTTGGTGCTGCAGGACGTGGCCCGGGGCTTCATGCAGGGCCTCAGCCGGGTTAAGGACGATTACGTTCGCGAAAGGGTGGCGGACGTTCAGGATGTCACCAGGCGGGTGTTGCACAATCTGGCGGGGCACAAATCCACGCTGGCCGATATCCGCACCGCCGGCACCGTGGTTGTCGCCAATGACCTTTCGCCCTCCGAAATAGTCACCATTGATCGCAACCGGGTGGCGGGCATCGCCCTGGATCTGGGGAGTCCTACCGCGCATGCCGCTATTCTGGCTGCCAAATTCGGTATTCCGGCGGTGCTGGGGTTGCATTCCATCAGCCGCGAGGTTCGCGATGGCGACCTGTTGCTGGTGGACGGCGGCAAGGGACTGGTGATCGTCAATCCCTCCGAAGAACGCCGTGCGCAAGCTTTGCGCCAGGAGGAAATCCGCCGCGGCATCCGGACCGGTTTGCTGGAATTACGGGATAAGCCGGCGGAAACCACTGACGGCTACCGGGTGACTTTGTCCGCCAATATTGAAGTGCCCCAGGATGTTGAAGCCGTACTGGAGTGCGGTGCGGCGGGCGTGGGGTTGTTCCGCACGGAATATTTTTATATGGCGCGCACGGAAGTGCCATCGGAAGACGAGCAGTTCGAAGCCTATAGCGGAGTGGCGCAGAAGGTTGCCCCGGGCGGCCTGATCATCCGGACGCTTGATCTGGGCGGCGACAAGTTCCTTTCCAATCTGGGAGTGCAGTGGGAGGAGTCCAACCCGTTCATGGGCTGGCGTGCCATTCGTTTCTGTCTGGCGCAGCCGGACTTGTTCCGCACCCAACTGCGCGCGATTCTGCGCGCCAGCGTCGGGGGCAATGTCAGCATCATGTACCCCATGATCAGCACCATTGATGAGATTGTGCGCGCCAATGTCATTCTGGAGCAGGCCAAAAAAGAGTTGATGGAACGGGGCCATCCCTTCAATCCGCATATCGAAGTCGGGGCCATGATCGAGGTGCCTTCCGCGGCGATCGTGGCCGACTTGCTGGCGCCTTACGTAAATTTTTTCAGCCTCGGCACCAATGACCTGATTCAGTATACCCTGGCCATAGATCGCGGCAACGAACGGGTGGCCTATCTCTACGAGCCCACGCATCCGGCCATCCTGCGTTTGATCAAACATACCATTGATGTCGGGCATCGTTTCGGCATCTGGACGGGCATCTGCGGCGGCATGGCCGGCGACCCTTTGATGACGCCCCTGCTGCTGGGCCTCGGGGTGGATGAAATGAGCGTTAATCCGGCGGCCCTGCCGCTGGTCAAGGATGCCTTGCGCAGTGTGAGTTACGCCGAGGCCCGGGTGGTGGCGGATCAGGCGCTGGTTGCCCATTCGGCTGAGGATGTGCATGAGCTGTCGCGCGGGTTGACCAACAAGGTGGCGCCGGAAATCCTGGAACTGGAGCAGTAACTGTTCCGGGGCATTCCCAAACATGGAGGGTAGCCCGTGGCGCTGGGCGGTCCGGCCTGGCAGCTGGTGGCGGGTGACATCGACGGCGACAGCAAGGCCGATCCGATGGTGTATAATCCGGCGGCGGGTGGCGTCTGGCGCGGCCTGATCTCGACCATGGGCTACATCGAGATGGAAGGCGAATTCGGCGGGCCGGGATATGACGCCGTCACGGAATGATTTTTTGACCCAAAAAAATCATCTGTGGCCGGTGCGCAGGATCGTCCTTCATTTGATCCGGCCGTATCGGACAGGCCTGTTCCCTTCGCCTTCATCATGGCTGGTCATGCCCGTGTATTGGGTTTTCATGATGGCCTGCGGGTTTGTCGTTGGGTAGATGATAACCGAACAACTGCTGAAAATGTCAGCCTGCCAGTTAACCTGCAGCTTGTTTGGTTTGATGCAAAAAATCCATCTGCTTGTCGTTGTTCTACCCGCTTGCAGACTGGCTACACCTGCCTGTGCCAAAAGCTTTTGCGCCTCATCTCTTTTTATCCCGGAATGAGCAGTTCGATGAACGGCATGAATATTTTAGATTGAGATTGCGCCCAAAGGTTAATAGTATGTATTAATGAATAAAGAACAATTGAGTTCTTACCTCGCCAAGATTGATGCAGGCTTGTCGGAGCCCGCTGTCCTGCATATTTACGGCAGTGCGGCTTTCATCCTCCTTGACGAACCTGGTCGAACAAGTCTTGATATTGATGTTGCCGCTCCGTATTGCAGGCTCAACGAGCCCCGCCTTGATAGCCAGCAAGCTGGTTCGTTATGACGCCATAGATCGAAGCGACGTGCAGTATCTTTATTCGCAACGCGGAATAGCTTTCGAGGAAGTGCAGGAAGCTGCGCGATCATTGCCGCCACCTTTCAATACCGATGCTCTTGTGCTTGAAAATCTGGAGAACCTGAAAAAAGATATGTCATTGTGGGGCGGTGAAAGGCCATGACCGAACGTGAAAAACTGCAATTGTGTTATGAATTGGCTTTTTTCCCGCCACGCCTGAATGAGGTTGCCTATCGCATCCGAAAAGGCGAAGTAGGGGAAGACGGAGAACTTGGAGAGTTGCTGGATACCGCCTTGTTGCTTCACATGGCTTTGCCGGAGAAGGGTTATTCTTCTCAACGCGCGCTGACGCGTTTGGCCAATTATCAAGCTATGGCTCGCGCGTTCGGCATGGTCGGCTTTATCCGGCGTCTGCGCCGCGAGCTGGCTCGTAAGCCATTGACTGAGCATGAAGTCCCGGGACGCTTGGTGCGGGATATCGGCCTCCCGCCCTTCGCGCGCAGAAAACCAGCGTGCCAAAATTAACACGAAATGGCCGTTGCGTGCCGTTTTTCGACCGTTGCGTGCCTTTAGCGTGTTTCGTAGTGAATCGATAACTGAGCAGTTACAAGATAAGATTAAATAATCCCGATCTCTGCGCCCCTGCGCCTCTGCGCGATAACGTATTCCGGCAGTTCATTCATCCCATAGGATTGTATTGCCCAATGTTTTCAGGACTAAAGGCGCTGTCCTGTGGGACGCTAATGGCGAAGAATTGATGAGAATAATCAGTGCTTTATTGGGGGATTGATGGCGGGAGTGAACGCGGAAGGCCTGCAGGTGCGCTCGCTGCGCGGCGATATTGAGTGAGATTAGGCTTGCCAAACCTGTCTGCCTTGGGGTATAATCTTTTGCTGGTTGGCATTCGGTATGCATGCCGCCGTGAAATGTCGTTAAAAAATCAGGAGATATCATGAGCAGTGACGCTTACGTATTTACTTCCGAGTCCGTCACCGCCGGTCACCCCGACAAGGTGGCGGACGCGATTTCCGACGCCGTGCTGGACGCATATCTTGATCAGGATCCGCGCAGCCGCGTGGCCTGTGAAACGCTGGTGGCCACGGGAATGGCGGTCATTGCCGGCGAAATCACCAGCAAGGCTATGGTGAATGTGGCGGATGTGGCCCGCGCGGCCATCCGCGAAATCGGCTATGATGAGCCGGGGTTGGGGTTTGATGCCGCATCCTGCGCGGTGCTGGTGGCGATCAACCGGCAGTCGCCTGATATTTCCCAGGGTGTGACGCCGGGCGAGGGTCTGTTCAAGGAACAGGGCGCCGGCGACCAGGGTATGATGTTCGGTTACGCCTGCGATGAGACCCGCGAATTGATGCCCATGCCGATCATGTATGCGCATCGCCTGACCCGCGCGCTGGCGCGCGCGCGCCGTACGCGCCGTATCCCGTTTCTGCGGCCCGACGGCAAGTCGCAGGTCAGCGTGGTTTACGAAAAAGGCCGTCCGGCCAGAGTGGAGACTGTCGTGGTGTCCACGCAGCATGCGCCCGATGTCAGCCACCGCAAACTGCGTGAGGCGATTATTGACGGTATTATCAAGCGTGAAATTCCGGCGCGTTATCTAAGTGCCAAGACCAATTTCCTGATCAATCCCACCGGCCGTTTCGTGGTCGGCGGTCCGCACGGCGATTCGGGATTGACCGGCCGCAAGATTATTGCCGACACTTACGGCGGCATGGGGCGCCACGGCGGCGGCGCCTTTTCCGGCAAGGACCCTTCCAAGGTCGACCGGAGCGCCGCTTACCAGGCGCGACACATCGCCAAAAACATCGTGGCCGCCAAGCTGGCGAGCCGCTGCGAGGTGCAGTTGGCCTACGCCGTGTTTGCGTTGAAGCCCGCGGCGATTGTGGAGGAATTGAATCTGCTGCGGCCGATTTATCATAATACATCCGCGTATGGACATTTCGGTCGCACGCGCGAATTGGATGTGTTCACCTGGGAAAAGACCGACAAGGTCGAACAACTGAAGGGATCCCTGTAATATGCCGGTAAAACAAAACAAGAAATATATTGTCGCCGATATCAAGTTGGCCGATTGGGGCCGCCGCGAGATCGAATGCGCGGAACATGAAATGCCCGGACTGATGGCGTTGCGCCGCGAATACGGCAAGAGCCGACCGCTGGCGGGCGCGCGAATCACCGGGTCGTTGCACATGACGATTCAGACGGCCGTGCTGATTGAAACCCTGCAGTGCCTTGGGGCCCGTGTGCGCTGGGCCAGTTGCAATGTCTTTTCCACCCAGGACCATGCGGCCGCCACCGTGGCACAGCGCGGCACACCGGTGTTCGCCTTCAAGGGCGAAAGCCTGGTCGAATATTGGGATTTTATTGATCGCACCCTGGACTGGGGGCGTGATGGCGGACCCAACATGCTGCTGGATGACGGTGGCGATGCCACTCTTTTTGTGCACCTGGGATACCAGGCGGAAGAGCGGCCGGAGGTCCTGCGCCGCAAGCCCGGCAGCCCGGATGAGGCGGCGCTCTATCAGCAACTGCAGAAGAGTTTGAAGCGCGACCCGCAACGCTTCCACCGGATGGCGCCGAAAATCATGGGGGTTTCAGAAGAGACCACCACCGGTGTGCATCGGCTTTACCGTATGCACAAGGAAGGGCGCCTGCTGTTTCCCGCCTTCAATGTCAATGACTCGGTGACCAAATCCAAGTTTGACAATCTGTACGGATGCCGGCATTCGCTGGTGGACGGCATCATGCGCGCCACGGACGTTATGATCTCGGGCAAGGTGGCGGTGGTGGCCGGTTACGGTGATGTCGGCAAGGGCTGCTGTCAGTCGCTGCGGGGGCAGGGGGCGCGGGTGATCGTCACTGAAATCGATCCGATTTGCGCCTTGCAGGCGGCCATGGAAGGCTATGAAGTCATGCGCATGCAGGAGGCTTGTGCCATAGGGGATCTGTTTGTTACCGCCACCGGCTGCTGTAATGTTATTACCGTCAGTCATATGCGTCGCATGAAGCATCAGGCGATTGTCTGCAATATCGGGCATTTCGATTCCGAGATTGAAGTTGAGAAGTTACGCCGTTTTCGCTGGACGAATATCAAACCGCAGGTTGATCGCATCGACCTGCCCGGTGGTAAGAGCATCATTATGCTGGCTGAAGGTCGTCTGGTGAACCTGGGCTGCGCCACCGGGCATCCAAGTTTTGTCATGTCCAACAGTTTCACCAATCAGGTGATGGCGCAAATCGAGCTTTTCACCAGGAACAAGGAATATCCCCTGGGAGTACATGTCCTGCCCAAGCGGCTGGATGAAAAAGTCGCGGCGCTGCACCTTGATCAACTGGGGGTCAGGCTGGAAACATTAACGGCGGCTCAGTCGGCATATCTTGGCGTACCGCGTCAGGGGCCTTTCAAACCTGATCATTATCGTTACTGAGCGCAGCTTTTTCCTGAATAGCGGATCACGGAACGGCCGGATGATGGTCGACCGGGAATGTTTTGCCATGCGCATACTCTACCGTTACATCACGCGTGAATGCCTGGTGGCCTTTGTGGTCACTTTGTTGATTTTCATGTTTGTGATGGCAGTGGGGAATGTTTTCAAGATCATCGATTTTTTTGTCCGGGGTGTTTCCGGACGATTGATCCTCCAGGTCTTTTCATACGGCATTCCTTTTTCTCTGATTTTTGCCATTCCCATGAGCGTGCTGGCGGCGGTTTTCCTGACATACAGCCGCATGGCCAGTGATCGTGAAATATCAATGCCGATCTGGCGCCCGCCAGTCATTTTGCCCGGCGCCTGGTGGTGGAACAACTGAAGGTGGAAACCCCCTTGAGTTTTCTGGACGAAGGCCGCTTTATCCGGGATTTGCCGGGATACACGATTTACATCGGGCGCAAGCAGGATCAGACGGTGCATGATGTGGTGATTTACGAGTTCGGCGAAACCGGTCCGCGCCAGACGGTGCGGGCCGATTCCGGTGAAATCATCAGCGATCCTGCCAATCCTCATCAAATCAAGATCAACCTGCGCCATGTGCGCATCGAACAGGCGGATGAAGATGATCCCGGGAATTTGCAATTGACGAGGCGCGTCAGTGCGGATGAATACCCGGTGATATTTGACATGTCGGATCTGATACGTTCCGGCATAATCTGGAAAAAGCGCGCGGATCTGACCATGCGGGAGATTGCCGATGCCGTTCGCGAGGATTATTTTCTGCGGCCGGGGGACATCCGGGACCTGCCGGAGCTGTTGCGCGCCCTGCGCCGTCCGCCCCTGGCCGGCGCCGTTTCGAGGATTTTTGCTCCCGCTACAAGATTGCTTCTGGATGCCACAGCGCGCGGAACAATTGCGCCGATTACTCTGAAACAGCGGCTGGCTGAGGAGTTAAACGCCTTGATCGACGGGCCGGTGATTTACGATCCGGAGATTTTCGCGGGGGTGGAACTGGATCAATATGTCCAGCCTTTATTGGATCAGGAGCCGGACGGCAATGCCAGGCGGCGTTTGAACCGGATGTTGCTGGAGCATCTTTTTCCGCTGCAGCTGGAAAATCATTACCTGTCGCATGTCGGCGAGAATGAAATGCAGTCGGCACGCATGGCCCTGATTCTGGAGGCCAGCACCCGCATGGCCCTGTCGTTTTCATGTTTTGCCTTCACCCTGCTGGGGGTGGGGCTGGGTATCAGAATCCACCGGCGCGAGTCATATCTCGGCATGGCCATGGCTTTGGTGCTGGTGTTTGTTTTTTATTTTTTCATTATCCTGGCGGATGCCCTGGTATCC
>JAIVGW010000218.1:1202-2341 GCA_020201415.1 Lentisphaerota bacterium | reverse complement strand
GGGCAGGCACGCTACCTGATCAACCCGGAAGGTGGATCACTGGGGGGCACTGTCAACCTTCGGTTCTGACGATACGCCGCGACCAGTCCGGGCTGAGGTCGGACAGAATTTCTCCCCATTCCCGGCGCGCCTGGGACATGGCCTTGGCGCGGTGAGAAATACTGTTCTTCAACTCGCCGGACATTTCAGCAAAAGCAAGCGTCTGCCCTTGCGGTGAAAACAGGGGATCATAGCCAAACCCACCGGTCCCGCGGCAGTCTTCCAGAATGATGCCCTCACAGACCCCATCCACGATCTGAGCACGGCCCTGGGGGCTGGCCAGGGCCACCACACACCGGAAACGCGCCGTACGGGAAACGGCGCCTGTCAAGTCCTGCAACAGCTTGCGGTTGTTGGCGGCATCATCGCCATGCGTCCCGGCGTAACGCGCGGACTGCACCCCGGGCGCCCCAGCCAGGGCGTCCACTTCCAACCCTGAGTCGTCCGCCATGGCCCAGACCTGCAGGTAAAGCGCCACTGTCACGGCCTTCTTGACGGCATTGGCGGCAAAAGTCGCGCCATCCTCCACCACCTCCGGAACATCTGCATAATGGTCCAGGCTGACCAGTTCCAGCTCGGCAAGATCCAGCATTTTTCTGATTTCGCGCAATTTATGGTGATTACGGGTTGCCAGAATCAACTTCATGATCGAGATTTTGTTTGCAGTGGTTTCCGAACAGGATATAATTAACGCGGTTCTGTTGATACAGCCGTACGATGGTTGCGGAGTGGTGCACGGGGCGGGGATCGAACCCGCACGACATTGCTGTCATTAGCCCCTTAAACTAACGCGTCTGCCATTCCGCCACCCGTGCCTGAACCGACGAAACCTGCTCGGAGTCTACAACGCAAACGCCGTGGAATTCAAGTTTTTTCGACTTATGCGCAAAAAACGTAAAAAAGAAGTGGTCCATGTAGAAGAGGTTGACCGGCAATTGCCGGTCAAGCATCAGCCTTTTCCCGATCTGGATGAACTCAACCGGCTGGTACAGAACATCATTGCCGATGAACGTCGCCAGGCGCGCCGCACTTTCTTCATGATCACCAGCCTGCTGGCAGCTTTCTTCATCCTGTTGCTGGCCGGCATGAGCTGGTTTACC
>JAIVGW010000218.1:0-1181 GCA_020201415.1 Lentisphaerota bacterium | reverse complement strand
AGGATATGCTGGCCTTGATCTATTCCGGACACGCTACTGCCGCCCCCCAGCCGGCCGCCGCCCCTGATCCGGCCGCCCTCACACCTGAACCGGCCGCCCGCGCACCTGAACCAGCGGCCATAACCGGGCGCGCACCGGCCGCAACCTCCGTCGAAACGGAACAATCGCCCACCCCCGACGACCCGCCCGCAACCATGACCGCCCAGCTATTCCGGAAGAGCGTGACGGTGCAGGTTGCGGATGACCTGACCATGCGACTGCCCATCCCCAACCCGTGAAACCCCGGAATATGACCGCGGAACCAGATTCAACAACCATCAGCGGCATTGTGGAGCGGGTCATATTCCGCAATGACGATACCGGCTACACCGTCTGTGCCCTGAAAACATCCGAGCGGGCCCAGCCCCTGGTGGTAGTGGGTAATTGTGCCGCCGTCTGGGAGGGGGAAAACCTGCGGGCGGAGGGTGTCTGGCGGCAACACAAGGTGCATGGCGCGCAATTCCAGGCCGCGCACATGTTCTGTGTCGAGCCGACGTCCCGCAACGGCATCCAACGCTACCTGGGCAGCGGCATGATCGACGGCATTGGTCCGGTGCTGGCGGAACGCATGGTCGCCAAGTTCGGCGATCAGACTTTGGAAATCATCGAAAAGGAATCCGCGCGCCTGGAAAGTGTGGAGGGCATAGGGCGCAAAAGACGCGAACAGATCAAGTCCGCCTGGAATGCCCAGAAAGCTGTCCGGGAAATCATGATTTTCCTGCACACGCACGGCGTCGGCGCCGCCCAGGCCGCGCGCATCCATCGCACCTATGGCGATCAGGCCATCGCCCGGATCAGGGAAAATCCTTATCGTCTGGCCACTGATATCTGGGGCATAGGCTTTAAGACAGCCGACCGCATTGGCGCCAGCCTCGGCATTCCCCGCGACTCCATTCACCGCGCCGGAGCAGGGATTATTCACACCCTGCAAGTCATGGCCGATGAGGGCCATTGTTACGCTGAAGACACCCTGCTGTTGGATGAAGCCGGACAACTGCTGGAAATCTCCGGCCCCATTCTGCCGCAGGCGCTGGAAGCCGGCCTGGAAGCCGGGGTACTCATCCGGGAGGACCACCGCATCTTTTTGCCGCACCTGCACCAGGCCGAGACTGGCGTCGCGCAATATTTACGCAGGCTGCAAC
>JAIVGW010000275.1 GCA_020201415.1 Lentisphaerota bacterium | reverse complement strand
CGCGCAGGCGCTGTTTGCGATCGGCCGGGATTATATCGGCGTTAGCGCATGCGCAAAAAATGATATGCGTATCGTCTGAGTTACTTTCAAAAGTCCGGCCGGTCGCGACGACGCGCGACCCTCCAGTGAAAAAACAGTTGGTTTTCTTGATATTTGGAGGGTTTTGCTTCGTCAAAACCGTTTCCGCGCGGACTTTTGATACTGGATCGTCCGTTTGCGTCATGGTTGGCCTATGCAGTACATGGCTTCCAGGGTGCGGACGTAAGTCCGGTCACCCTCAAAGACGGGCGTGGTGCGGAAATGCTCAAACCCGAACGCGGCGACCTCGCGCATTTCGACGCCCGGTTCCAGAAAAAGGACCTGGCTGCCTTCGGCGGCTATGAAGATCAGCGATCCGGCCAGGGTGACGCTGGGATAGACCGTGCGTTTCAGGCTGTCGATCTTGGCGCTTTTCAGCACACTGCCGGTTTGCGCGTCCAGGATGTTGTATACGCCCTTCTGCTGGATACAGTAAATCAGGCCTTCATGATAAAGGGGCGAGGCGTAATAACGTTCCTTGGGGGGCTCGGTCTGCCAGAGTTCTTCCGGTTGTTCCGTGCCGTCAGCCAAGGCCGGAAAACGAAAAGCCTTGCCGCCGTTTTCGATGAAATAAACGATGCCGTCGTGCACCATTGGCGCGCAGTAATCCAGGCTGTGCAATCCCTCGGCCAGGATTTTGCCGTCGGCGGCGTGGATGATTTCGCCGTTGGCCGTGATGATCACCGGTTGCGCGTCGATCTCGGTCGTGACCATGGCGCCCCAGCGCGGACTGGATTTGGCGGTCCAGACGGTGGCGCCGGTGGCCGGATCCAGGGCGTGGACATCGCGGACATGAATGATGAAATGTCCGCCGGCCAGTGCCGGCGAGGCGCTATGCCCCCAATTGGCCTGGGGTTTCTCAATGATGCGGGCCCATAAACGGTTCCCGTCAAAATCATAGGCAGCGGCCACGCCCGTGCCGAAGTACACATAAACATTGATGCCATCCGTGACCGGCGTGGACGAACTGTAGCCGTTGGCTTTGTGGGCTGACGGCAGCCGGTAATATTCCAGCGGTTCCAGCTGTTTACTGATTTCCGATTCCTGCTCCTGCAAGGCGGCCAGTTCCTGCTGCAACCCGGCATCTTCCGGGGTCTTCTTGAGTTCCTGCCGTAATTGGCGCTGCTTGTTGCTGATCCCGTTGAGTTCTTTTTGCACTTTAGCCGCCTGCGCCATCTTTTCGGACAGTTCTTCGTGCTGGTCAGCCGGAGTGATGTCCTGATAGCTGTTGGAGCTTTGCCAGAGAATCTTGCCGGTGGTTTTGTCGAGGCACAGCAGGATGTCCGGCTCGGCGCAGATGAATATCCGGTTTCCACTGATGACGGGGCTGGCATTGGACCATTCCGGGGTGGCGGTCTTCCAGATCACATTGGCCTTGTCGTCCCAGCGGGTTGTCGGCCGGGCGGCGGGAAACCGGCCGGTGCCGTCATGGCGCCAGCCGGCGATTTCCCCGGCGGAGGCCGCCAGGTGGAAAAACAGACAGCCGGCAAGCAAGCAGCCGGCGCGCCATTTGTATGATCTTAGTTTGTTGAGTTGCCGGTAATGTTTTTGCATAAAGCCCCCAGAAGGTTGATAATGAATTGCGTGATTATGGTGGTCTTGTGGCATTTTGCAAGCACGAAGTTGCCGGAAGACCGCCCGCCAACCCGGCCGTTCACTTCGCGAGTATCGGATGCGACAACCTTCGCGGACTCAGTTTGTCATGCCTGTGGCTCTGCGTGAACCGGATGTTGAAGCGCGGTTTACTCATATTCGGCTCTTGTATCGTTATGCTGCCTTGTGCAATACTTTACAGCGTTGCGCCATATGATCGGTGTGTAAGGGATGACTCATAATGCAACGCATTTCAAGATGCCTTGCGCTTGAGCCTTTGCTCGGCCCGATTCAGGGTCTGAATCGGTTGGGTGATCGTTGGCGGTGAATCCGGGTCGGGTGCTGGATCGTCGAACCTGGGACCAAATAACGCCAGTAACCGCAGTGGTGAAATGATGAAGGCGCTAAAAGCGTTCATTGACTAGCTGCGCTTGCCAACGCCGGATTGGCAAGCGCAGCGAGTCAATCCATAAGCAAGGAGCCCAGCTACATGAAGAGCCCGATGCTGCCGGGAGACCACCAAGCCGCCGTGCGGCGTGCGCTGGAGTTGGGGCGTTCCGGTAATTCAGCCGCACTGCCGGAATTGATCGACATGTTGAGCATGCCTTCAAACGAGGTGCAACGCCTGTCGGCTTCTGCCATCGGGAAATTGGTGGAGTTTGGGGCGGATTCGGAGACTGCCGTGACCGTGCTGGCGCCTCTGGCGCTCAAGGCCCGCCATCCGCAGACTCAGCAGTATGCCGTTCGCGCCGTGTTAAACATCGCTGCCAACGCTGCAATGCCAAGGTCACGGCGGACGAATTCGCGCGTTCGCACCAGGCTTTTCAGCGCGTGTTCTGCGATCGGTGTTTCGACGAGGTTTTCCTGGAGCGTCGCAATTTCGAAATGCAGGTCGAGCTGAACAAGACCATCGAGGCCCGCGACGGCACGGTGGTTCAGTCAGAAGGCGAGCGCTGCATTGCCGACTGGCTGATGGCCCACGGGCTGACATACCGCTACGATACCAAGTATCGTATTATTGGGGAGTTCCAGATTCGGCCGGATTTCTATCTGCCGGAGTTGGATGTGTATATCGAGTATTGGGGACTCGACACGCCCCGGTACAAGATGAGCATGTACAAGAAGCAGATGCTTTATCAGCAGCAGGGCAAGCGCCTGATCTCGGTCTTTCCGGCCGACCTGCCCCGGCTGGAAGCATTGCTGGCCGCAAAACTCAAACTGTTCGGATTCGCGGTCAGCATTGACGAGCGAACCTGCCTGCCATGATAGCCGAAGGGTGCTGAGCCGCATCAGGCCAGGATTTTGTAAGAGCGGCTATTTTCCAATCCGCGGTTTTGGCGCGTGCCTTGCAGGCTTGACTTGGAATCGGGAATCGCGACAATCCGTCCGATGGGGTTGTTGGGTTGGCTGGCCGGCGGGAAGCCGGTCTCCAGGGCCTTTCGGTGGATTCAATGTGCAGTTTATGGTTTCATTCTGAATTTCGGCGGCGCGCCCTGGCAGCCGGTGCATTGAGCGATAGCGGCGGATGCCGCCGCGGGAGCAAAGTATGGCTTTCATGGAATGTCATTTTCATTCAACGGTGCTGGGCATGGCCTGCACCATGAATGTGATTCTGCCCCAGCCGCCGGAGGATGACACGGCGCCGGTGCGGGAGGCGCCCTGCCTCTATCTGCTGCATGGCCTTTCGGACGATCATTCGACCTGGATGCGGCGCACATCAATCGAGCGCTATGCGGCAAATTTCGGGTTGGCGGTGATCATGCCCGGAGTGCACCGCAGTTTTTACGCCGACATGGCGCATGGCTGCCGCTATTGGGAGTTTGTCAGCCGGGAACTGCCGCATCTGGTGCGCGCGATGTTCCGCGTCAGCGCGGATCCGTCGCGGACCTTCGTGGCCGGCCTGTCGATGGGCGGTTACGGCGCTTTCAAACTGGCCTTGTCTTATCCCGACCGCTTCGCCGCCGCGGCATCCTTTTCCGGCGTGCTGGATCTGGTGGCGGAGGCGGAGCAGGACAACCGTTTCCCGAACGACATGCGCCTGGTGTTCGGCAGCCGCGAGGCAGTGCGCGGCACGCCAAATGATTTATGCCATCTGCTGGAACAGCATGCGGCGGCGGGAACGCGGCTGCCGTGGTTGTATCAATGGTGCGGGACGGAGGATTTCCTGTATCCGGGCAACCGCCGGTTTGCCGAACTGGCCCGCCGTCTGGATGTCGATCTGCTTTATGATGAAGGGTCGGGCGGGCATGCCTGGAGCTGCTGGGATGTTCAGGCGGCCAGATTTCTGGAGCTGCTGCGGCAGCGCAAGCTGCTTGCTCCGGTGTGAAGGCGGCCTGTTCCTGGTGGTGCCGGACCGGATTGCCTGTTCTTGGCAAAGCGCTAGACTGTATTTGGAGGATCGGTGAAGCCGGACTTGGCAAGACTGCGGGGATATCAAGGCTATTTTTTCGATCTGGACGGCACCGTCTATCTGGGGCCGCATCTGATTGAAGGCGCGGATCGGGCTATCCGTGCCCTGCGCCGGCAGGGCAAGAAGACTTTGTTTCTTTCGAATAAACCGATTGAATCATGCCGGGACTATGCTGAAAAGTTGTCCGCGCTGGGTATTCCCGCTACCCTGGAAGAGGTGATTAATTCCTCGCAGGTGACCGCGCTGACCATTGCCCGTATGGCGCCCCGGGCCACGGTTTACTGCATTGGTGAGCCGCCGCTGATGGATGAACTGAAGGCGGCCGGGTTGCGGATTACGGATGATCCTCTGCGGGCGGAATTCCTGTTGGCGTCTCAGGACCGCGGGTTTTCCTATGCCAAACTCAACGACGCCATGCTGGCGCTGCGCCATGGCGCCCGTTTCATTGCCACCAATCCCGATCGGACCTGCCCGGTGGCCGGCGGGGAGATTCCCGATTGCGCCGGGATGATCGGCGCCATTGAAGGTGTGACCGGCATTTCCCCGGAAATCGTCTGTGGCAAGCCGTTCCGGTACATGCTCGATGCCGCTTTGGAGCGGCTGCGCCTTAAGGTGTCGGATTGCTTGATGATTGGCGACCGCCTGGAGACGGATATTCAGATGGGGGCGGAAACCGGCATCGATACCCTGCTGGTCCTGAGCGGCGTGACCACCGCCGCCATGGCAGCGGATTACCCGTTCAAACCCACCTATACCATGAACAGCCTGGCCGACCTTGCGCAAATAATTTGATATTGTGCGTGATTTCATTTAAATTGGCAGTAACTGAGGAACGAATTAACAAGGGAGGATCGATCATGCCCGGTAAACAGAGATTGGATGAGGCGGCGGTTAACAAGATTGTGGAACTTTATGAAGGCGGCGAGAAGGCCATCAAGGATATCGCCAAAGAATTGAACGTGGCGGTCGCCACGGTGGTGAGCCACTTGAAAAAACAAGGCAAGTATAAATCACGTAAATACAAAAAAGGCGGCAAGTCCCGGGAAACCGACGCGGTCAGGAATAATACGGAATTGAATACGGAAGCCATTTTGCGGGATTTGCGCACCGCGGAAGCCGAAGTGGCCCGCCTGAAAAAAGCACTGAGCCGGGCCGTGGTCATGGAGGAAAAGCGGTTCCAAAGGCTCAAACAAATGATTAAATCCTGATGCGGCTGGTCAGAAAGCAGGGTTTGACCTGCGCTTCCGCTTCTGCATTTAATGTGTGTAGCTTAACTTCAGCGGGCGACCTTATTGTGACTTCACCCCCTGTGCGCCGGGGGTCAGCGCCAGACGCGCAGCCCCTGACGTGAAAGGTAAAGCGGCAAGGCCTGGTAGCCATGATCGGCCAGCGTTTTCAGCAGACGGCGTTTCTTGGCCATGTCACCATCGGAGAGCAGGGTGATCGACCCGCCGTCGCCGCCGGCGCCGTTGACTTTGCACCCCAACACGTCAAAATCGCCTGCTATTTCGATGATTTCCTCGAACCGTGGGCATACCAGAGCGCGGTGCAGCTTGCGCTGGACGTCGGTGTTGGCGTTCATGATTCCGCCCAATCCGTCAAAGTCGCCATCATAAACACTGTTTTTTGCCAGCCCGGCCAGCCGGCGCAGTTCCGTAAGCCGCGCGTCGTTTTCGGCGTGCTCGCCCAGGTCGGCGATCACCTTCTTGTGGATGTCGCTGGAACTGTGCGGCGTGCCGATGTAGATCAGCGCCAGCCGCTGTTCCAGTTCCCACCAGACGCGGTTGGGGATGAACAGGGGGGAGACACTGGCATGGGGGAAGGCATGCATCTGGATGTAGTTGATCCCGCCGTAGGCGCTGCATAACTGGTCCTGAATGCCGCATTGCAGGCCCAGTTTTTCTGTTTCAATGGAATGGGCCATGGCGGCCACTTCGTGCGGAGTGAGCCGGCCCCGGGTCAGGGTGTCCAGGGCGCCGATAAGGGCGACGGATACGGCGGCCGAGGTGCCGGTCGATGCGCCGGGAGGCGCGGCGGAATGGATGTTGATTTCCAGCCCGGTATCGGAGGGGATGCTCATCACGCCGATGGCGGCCTCAATCAGCGGGTGTTTATTGTAGGACAAATGCTCCGGGTCGATTGCGTAGGATTGGCCATAGTTTTCGACATTGATGGAGACCCGGTCGCGCTGGTCGCCGACATTAACGGCGCGTATCTGCACTTCGACGTAGGGATAGATGGCGATGTTGAATACGGCCCCACGTCCGGCAAACCAGGTGTCGGTCCAGCCGCCGATATCGCAGATGCGGATTGGCGCAATGGCTTTGGTCAGGGTAATGTTGGTGTTGGTCATTGGCTGGTTCCCGCTGTTTGTTTTATGATATGCGCAATTGGCAGCATCAGTTCCGCGGATTGTAGCGCGGTCCGACCGTTATGGCAACTGTCGGATGCAGACATAGTTATTTTAACGTCGGGCGAATCCGCCGGTGATCCATTCGCCTTCATCCATGCGGTTGATTTCATGGAACCCCAGTTGCCGGTAACCGTGGCGCACCGCGGCATATTGCCGGCGCAGGATGCCGGAAAGGATCAGCCGGCCACCGGGCGCGACCGTGGCAATGATGCGGCCCGCGGCAGTCAGCAGCAGCCCGGCCAGCAGATTGGCGGCGATCAGATCGTATTTGCGTGGCAAATGCAGGTTTAAAATATCGGCTTGCCGGCAGATGATTTTGCGCTCCAGCTTGTTGGCTGCGCAGTTGCGCCGCGCCGCGCTCACGGCCTGCGGATCGTGGTCCAGCGCGAGCAGCGGGCGGCAACCGAGCCGGGCGGCGGCTATTGCGAGAATGCCCGAGCCGCAGCCGATATCCAGGAAAGACAAGGGTCCGGCCGGCGGGCCGGTATATTCGTCCAGCAGGCGCAGACAGGCGCGTGTGGTGGGGTGCAGACCGGTGCCGAAACTGACGCCGGGATCGATTTCTACGACATGGTCGCCGGGCCGCAACCTGAATGTGCGCCAGGGCGGTTTGACCACCAGGCGCGGTGAGACCCGGCGCGCCGGGAAATGCCGTTTCCAGTTTTCCCGCCAGTTGGCCGGTTTGATGGCAGCCCGGCGCAGTGCGAACTTGCTTTGCGGTAGCTTGCGGAACCGCGCCCGCCACTATGCCAGGTTACGCTGCCCGGTCATTATTTTCAATTAAAATTGCTGGCCGCAGCGGGGTAATGCTTGATTTCAGCCGCTCCGATCGCTAGAGTGGCGGGAAGTAATAATGCTGGTGAAAGGACTTTCGGCATGGCGCGGATCATCGAATCAAAACGGTCGGAAGATGATGGGCGCATACTGGCGCAAGACAAGTTGGGACTGTATGCGCAGCGACACGAATCCGTCCGGTTGTCGCCAAATTGATAATTTATGAGGGGGAGAACGAAGTTATGCGAAAAGCATTGATGTTATTGTTGGCAATCTGTCTGTGGTCAACGGGAGCCAGCGCCCAGGTGCGTGTGACCAAGGGCATGACGGACGCCTCGTTGCTCGATGTTTCCGGCTTCAAGGCGTCCGGAACCGGTGAACTGTTCCGGCAGACCCTGGAGGCCAACCTGGTGCGTTCCGGTTGGTTCCAGATCATTACCGCCGGGCGCGCGGAATTCACAGTGGTCGGTACGGCGGAGGACAGCGGCGGCAATTTGTCGGTCCGTTGTGAGGCCTATAATGTGATCACCCGCGAGCGCCATTTCGGCAAGAGCTATCGTTCCCCGTCGGCTGACGCGCGCCAGATGGCGCATCGGGTGGCGGACGAAATCATCAAGGCCCTGACCGGGCGGGAAGGGATTTCCAGCACCAAAATTGTGATGGTGGGCAATCGCTCCGGCAAAAAGGAATTGTACATCTGTGATGCTGACGGGCAGAACCTGCGCCAGCTGACCCGCGACAACAGCCTGAGCATGTCGCCCAAATGGAGCCCGGACGCCCGGCAGATCGTCTATACTTCCTTCCTGTCGTTTTTTCCGGATGTTTACCTGATCACGCTGGCCTCGGGCGAACGCCGGCGGATTGCCAATTATCCCGGGCTGAATTCTTCGGCGGCTATTGCGCCTAACGGCCGGGAATTGGCCCTGACCCTGTCCAAGGAAGGCAGCCCCGGTATATACATCAAGGATCTGCGGTCCGGACGCTTAACCCGTCTGACCACCTCGCGCCGGGCCGCCGAGGCCAGTCCTTCCTGGGCGCCGGACGGACAGCGGCTGGTCTTTGTATCCGATGTGGCGGGCTCCCCCCAGCTTTACTTGATCAACCGGCAGGGTGGCGATCCGCGCCGGATTACCAGCAGCGGTGCGGAAAATGTCGATCCGGACTGGGGCAGCAACGGATTCATTGCCTATGCCACCAGGGTAGGGCGGCAATATCATGTTTGCGTGTTGAATCCGGAGACCCTGGCCTTCCGCCAGATCAGCTCCGGATCGGGTGATTTTGAAGATCCCTCCTGGGCGCCGGACGGTCGGCATATTGTCTGCACCCACACGGTCAATCGCCGCTCGCGTCTTTTCATTCTTGACACCATGAGCGATTTGCGTGTAAGTTTGCTCCCAGATTCTGAGGCGGGCGACTGGTTTTCACCAGCCTGGTCTCCGAAATGATTTCTCGTAACAACAGGAGGATCCGTCGTGAATAACCGTTGGTTGCTTTTAGTGGCACTGGTTTTGGCTTGCGCTTTTTGCTCAACCGGTTGCAAACGCCGGCAGGGCGGTTTGCGTCCGGGTGAATTTGGCGTTGATCCGGTAACGGGCATGGCCGGCGGGGGTGATATGTATGCGGCCGGTTGGCAGTCCGACCGCCCGGAAAACATGACTTTCCTGCCCGATGTGCGGTTTGAAAACGTGTTGTTCGAATATGACAGCACCCAGGTCGCATCTTCCGAGCGCGCCAAGATTGAGGCGGTGGCGGACTACATCCGCTCCAATCAGCGCGTGGGCGTGGTGGTGGAAGGCCATTGCGACGAACGCGGCAGCCGCGAATACAACATGGCCCTTGGCGAACGGCGGGCCTTGGCAGTGCGAGCCTATCTGATCGGTCTGGGAATCGATGGTGCGGTCATCCAGACCAAGAGCTATGGCAAGGAAAATCCGATTGCCTTCGGCAGCGACGAGTCGGCCTGGCTTCTGAACCGGCGCGCCGAGTTCGTTTTCTATAACTACTGAGTTTTGAAATTTCGACTGATCATTCACCGCGGAGCCCGGCGTCCGCCGGACAATCGATATGGTCATTCTGTCAGCCTGTCATCCGGTCGTAGTGTCGCCGGTGATAACCGGTGGCATGGCGTTTGTGGGCGGCACGCTCGGTGGTGGCGAGCTCCTGGTAGTGCTGCTGGTGCTGTTGTTGCTCTTCGGGGCGCGGCGGCTGCCGGAACTGGCGCGGGCATTCGGACGTTCCATGGAGGAGTTCCGCCGCGCCACACGTGGTCTGTCCCATGACCTGATGGACGAGCCGTCGGTCTCACCGCGCGCTGATCCGTCCACTAATCCAGAGCAGCAGGCTCCGCCTGAACCTCCCGAATATCAGGGATGAAGCCGTATATTTTCCGGCTGGACCACCACGTCAAATGCCGCTGATGAATTTATCGAAGCGGGCCTGCCGCGCCGGCGCCGGCGCGCCGGACGGCTCATTGCCGATCATCCGCCGGATATCGCTGATGCGCGATTCCGGTGAAGGGTGCGTCTTGGCAAAATCCAGGCCACCGGGTTTGAGTTGTGTCTCCATCTGCTCCAGCATGTCAATCAGTCCCCGCGGATCATAGCCCATGCGCCGCATGATGGTGACGGCGGCCTGGTCGGCCTGGCGTTCAAATCCGCGTGAATAGCCGTTATTCATCAGGGTGGCGGTGATGTCGGAGATTGATTCCTCAAACGCGCTGGTGAGTTCCGCCAGTTGTTCGCCGCCGAAAGACTTGGCGCCTTCCATGGCCATGATGGTCAGGGCGGAGGTCAGCCGCCCCTTTTTGATGGCCTGCAAGCCATGCTGGTGCTGGACATGTCCGATTTCATGAGCCAGAACGGCCGCCAGCGCATCCTCAGTTTTGCAGCAGCGCAGCATGCCGCGTGAAATCAGGATGAAGCCGCCCGGCGCGGCGAAGGCGTTGACTTCATCCGTATCCATGATCAGGAAGTGGTAGCCACTGAAGGTCTCGGGCTTGTCGGAAACCTGGGCCAGGGCCTGGCCTATGACGTTGAGGTAATGATTGGCGGCCTCGTCGGGGTAAACCCGGTAGGTATTGAGAATAGTCGCTGCCACCGTGCGTCCGATGAAATATTCCTGTTCCGGGGTGATTTCCTCAAAGCTTTTGCCCGCGGCTTCAGCCGAGCGGCGGATGGATTCCGCCTGTTGCGGCGTAATGGTGCCGGTGGCCTCGCCGACGGCTGTGCCGACGGTGGAAATTGTGTTCATGGTGGTCGAACAGCCGCAGCAGGCGGCTACGATAATAATGACTGTAAGGCTTAACGCGCGTTGCATTATTCACCTCCCTGCGGCTGCAGTCCGCCGGTCCGGATAAAGCCCTGGATTTCACTGCTGGAAACCCGGAATTGCTCCATGCGGTCAACCCAGGTGAAATCAATGGCGCGATTCCGCCGTTTGAATTCATCCTCTACGTCCGAATTGAACCCCTTGCCGGCCAGGGCCAGTTC
>JAIVGW010000274.1 GCA_020201415.1 Lentisphaerota bacterium | reverse complement strand
CATATGATTTCCTTCCCCTGACAACTTCAAGTATAACAGTTAAACGTGAAAATCGTCTGTTTATTGTGGACAACCCGGGGACTGTTATCATGTCTCCGCGACCAGGCGCAGCGGGCCCGCCCGGGCCTCAAGCCGCAGTTCTCCGCGCTGTTCGTCGAAATGCCAGCTGTCATCCGGCGGCCGTCGGCCATTGAGCAGAATACGCCGCGGCCGGTCAGCCATGGTGACAATGCATTGCCATCTGCGGTTGCTGGTCATGCCGTCAAAATGACCGCGTGTCTTTCCGACCGACAGCATCACGCGCCGTCCTTCAATCCCGGTGTGCATGGTGGTAATCGCGTGCCGGCCTCGCTGGTGTTCAAATGTTATACCATCGTCTTCGTAAAAATCCAGGGAAGTGGGGACCGACCCCGGAAAGGCGTGGATCTCAATTTCATCCATGGGTTTTTCCCCGCGGAATTGCATGACGGGACCCAGAGGGACGATGCCGCCCTCGCGCAGGTACAAGCCCCCGCCACGTTCCTCAGGCCAGGTGATGCTTCCTGACCGGCCGGCGGGCACGATGGCGCCGGTCCAGAAATCTTTCCAGCGGCCACCTGGAAAATATGCCTGCGGCTTGAAGGTCACGATCATCAGGTCGCGACCCAGCAGGTATTGGTGCAGGATGGCGCGGCAGGAGCGGTCGTCCTGGAATTCCAGGGTGAGCGGCCGCATCAGGGGGATGGCGGTAAGTGTGGCCTGATAAGCCCAGGCATAAAGATAAGGCACCAGCCGGGCGCGTAATTGCGCATAGCAACGATGCATCTCCAGCAGGGATCGGCCTTGCAGCCAGGGCATGCGGAAATAGTTCCAGCTGTTGATCTGACTCCAAGGTTGCAGGTAGCCGAAATGAATGCCGGATTTAGTATGCACTTCCATGTCATTGGTAACCCAGGCCTGGCCCACCAGCGCCTGGTTCAAAAGACCGCCAATAGTGTCCAGCCCGCCGCCGGTATCGCCGGCCCAGGTGCCGCACCAGGCCTGGAAGCCGGTCCAGCCCGCGACGGTGAAGACTAGGGGCCGCCGGCGGGCATGCGCGGCGAAACCCTCGTACATCTGGCGCGAGTACAGCAGGGGGTAAAGGTTGTGCAGTTCGGCGTCCAGCATACCGTTGCCTGCCAGGCGGTCGGGATGTTCCACCACCTGCAGCGCGCCATCCTGCTTGAAGAAATCGGCGCCTTGATCGACAAATTTTTCCAGATGTTTGAACCAGGGTTCCGCCGGGCGGGTGATTTTGTCCAGCAGATCGCTTCCGCGGAAATGTTCATCCACTTCGTGCCCGGCCCGGTAGTTGCCGGCCGCGCCCAGGTCGGTGGGGCCGGATGTCTGCAACCTGTTGCGCCGCTCTTCTTCCCAGGTCAGGTCGTAATTGTTGCAAAGCCACAGCTCCAGTTTGAATCCCATGCGCTTGAGGGCGTTGATAAAATTATTGGGGCCGTGCGGGGCGTAGGATGGAATGTAAAATCTGGCGCTGCTCCAGCGTTTGTCGAGGCTGTAGTCGTAGTTGGTTTCCATCCAGCCGGGTTCTAGTCCCAGAACATCACAGGGGATTTCCTCACGCCGGAAATTATAGGCGTCCTGTACGGCTTCATGGTTGTTAGCCTGGGTGCGGCAAAGATACCATAAACCGAAGGACCAGAGCGGCGGCAGTCTGGGCTTGCCGGTGAGGTCGGTGTAGGCGGACAGCAGATCGGTGAATTTAGCGCCGACAAACAGATAGTAATCGATGACGCCGCGCCGGTCGGCCCAACTGTATTCATGCGGCCTGGTCCGGCACATGTCGCATACCAGGTGATGCGTGGTGTTTACCAGGGTGCCCACGCCGCGGGTGGACATAAAAAACGGCACCGGGGCATAAGACTTGACGTTGCGCACCCACAGGTCGGCCAAGCTGCCGCGATGGTACAGCCGTTCGCGAGTCTGGTCGCCGAAGCCGATCCAATCCTCATCGTCGGCGGCCCTGAATCTTGCATGGGCGGCCTGCGGGGTGAATTGCGTGCCGGTTTGCCGCAGCACGGTAATACGGCGGCGTTTATCCAGGAGTTTCAGTCCACCGCCCTGCCTTGGTATTTCCAGCTTTACAGCGGCTGTTTCCAGAACCAGGCCGCCCGCCTGCTGCTTGCCGGTCAGGGTGAATTTCGCGGCCCGCGGTTCGCGGATGAAGCCATAATGGTTGAGCGCGGAGTCGCTGAAGGCAGCGCGCGGCGCCATCCTGATCCGCAGCATATCTTCCCGCAGGAAGTCGATGCGCACACAATTTGTCTTCCGTTGGTAACGGTAGGTGTGCATAGCGCTTCCTTAATCCCGCATGGTCAACCATCAAGCCGGTGCGGCCCGGCGGTCAACTGAATTCGTATTGCAGGCAATCAAAATCGGCGCAGCCCTGTTCCTTGAAGTCGTTCCAGGTGAACAGTCCGATCCGGCCGCCGCGCCAGGCGTGGAAGTCGAAGCGCCGCGCCTCCGCCGCCGGCTCGAAGGTCCGGCCGTCCAGGCTGAAATACAGCCGGGCGGAGTTGAGTTCGTGTTCCAGGCGCAGCCAGATGGATTCTCCTTCCAAATCGCGGATATCCAGGCAGAAAAAATCATCGGAATAATCGCGCCCGCTTTCCGGCGCGGCCAGGCCGGGCAGGCGCCGGGTGTATTGATAACGCAGGCGTTTTCTGCCATTTTCCATATAGACGCCGATCAGTTGCGACGGTTCGGCCATCAGGCACAGCCCGGAATATTGCCCGTTCGCCATGCCGTCGGTATGCAGCAGGGCGGTGCCCCGGGACTGGTCGCCCATCAGGCGTTGCGTGATGGTATTGCAGGCGCAGTAAAAGCCGCCGGGATAAACCGGGCGGGCGGCCCGCAGCCTGAGGCAGCCGGCGCGCTCAGCGAGCGACCAGCAGTCGTTGCGCGGCGCGTGATTCCATTGCCATTGCGCGCCCAGGTCGGGGCCGTCAAAATCGTCGGAACTCCGGGGGCTTTGGGGCTCTGTTCCGGCTACCGGTTTACGGGCCTGCCAGACCATTTCGCCCAGGCCGTCCTTGTCCAGATCTTCGCCGATGATCGGCCAGTCATCCTTCCAGGTTACTGGTAGGAGCGCCAATGGCCGGCCCACGGCCATGGCGGGGGCCTCGCGGGCGTCATGCATGCCGTGGCACAGAAAGTGCCAGGTCCCCTGGGCTGTTGCCACCAGTCCGCCCTGGCTGGGGCACATGTCGCGGGCGGGGCCGTGGGAGTGGATCAGTTCCCTGCGTTCGTACGGTCCGTAAATATTCCGGGAGCGCGCGGCGAACTGGGTGCGGCGCCCGTTTTCATCCATGGGGTGTTCGACATACAGGATGTAGTAATAGCCGTTGATTTTGTACAGCTTGATGGCTTCGGTGGTGCGGCCGCCATGAATCAGCGTGCCGCCGTCCAGCAGCTGCTCGCCGTCGGCGCTCATTCTGAACAGCAGCATTTTATACTCGCACACCACGGTGGCGCCTTGCGGGTAACGCCGGGGCTCGGCCGCCGCGAAATAGGCCTGGCCATCGTCATCCCAGAGCGGGCAGCAGTCAATCAGTTTGCCGTCTGTCCAGGGCACATGCAGGCGCATGCGCCGGACGGTCCAGGGGCCGGTGATGGCGGGCGCCTTGCAGACGATCAGTCCGATGCGCGGGCCGCCGACATGAATATAAAACATGCCGTCGTGCTGCCGCAGCGCGGGCGCCCAGATGCCGCTGCCGTAGCCGCGCATGGCATTGAATGAGAAATCCGGATGCAACTTGGACAGATCCTCCACCGCATGACCGATGATCCGCCAGTTTACCAGGTCGCGGGAGTGCAGGATGGTGACGCCGGGATTGAGATGAAAGGTGGAACTGATGGCATAAAAATCATCGCCGACGCGGATGACGTCCGGGTCGGCGTAATCCGCGAACACGATATGGTTGCGGTACGTGCCATCGCCCTGGTCGCCTCCGGAAAACTTGAAGTCGGGTTCGTTGAAATTCAGACCGGTCCGGGCCACATGAATATCGGGCAGAACTTTCTGTGATGGGTTGTCGTTGGTAATCATGATTTTTTCCCTTGAACAGAGCCACCCCTCCTGGAAATCAGGGCCGCATTCAAGCATGTCCCGGAATGGTTGTCAATGCGGCATTCAATGACTCATGCCTGAAATATTTTGGCAGCCTTTGCGGGGCATGTTGGATTTCAGCCTTGGCAATATCGGTGGAAACGGTTATTCCGCCGGGCAGGGAACCGTATCGGAGGCATCGTATGGATCCGGCGAGAATTCCAGAACCTGGGCGTAGCCCCGTGAGCGGAAGGCGTGGGCCACTCCGGGCGCCACGGTGATACGGTCGCCGGCATTGACCGGCCGCACGGCGCGTTCGCCTGTCTCAGGGTCGAGCAGCAAAAGGTCCAGCTTGCCCTTGAGAATGTAATATTGCTCGGTTTTAAGCCTGTGGTAATGGTTGCCGCGCATTGCGCCGGCCTCATCGGAGTTTAAATCCCAATACACCAGATGGCGCACGGACATGGTGTCGTTCAGAATCTGAGCCATCTCACCCTTCGGGGTGCCCGACCCCTTGGCAGATTTCAAGTTGATTGTGCGCGGTGCCTGCCAAACGGGTGCCGGGAATCGAAGTCCGCGTCCCGGTTGAATGTCATCAAGGACATCATTGGTGCGAGAACCCTAACAAGGCGGCTAATAAAGATTGCGTTTTGATGTGGGTCTAGCCTATTATCCGGCATGGATTAACAAGCAAGGTGCGTGCCGAAAAAAGCTTGAAAATTTCATTAGTGTCACGCCGGACAGCGCATTCATGCCGGAAAACATTGGGCAATGCAAACCGATGGGATGGCATTGATTATGGATAATATTGCCGGCCTTATAGTTATTCTTGGTTCACCAAATGACGACAAGGGCAACCTGTCCGAGATGGGCCGGGGACGCGTGGAACTCGGTTATCATAAATACCGGGAACTTCGGGCGGCCGGCTGGAAAATCTTGCTTACCGGAGGCTTTGGTGAACACTTCAACACCACGGCATATCCCAACGCATATTATGCCCGACAAATTCTGCTCAAGCAGGGTGTTCCACCAGGTGATATTGTGGGTTTTGCTTTAAGTCGCAACACCGTGGATGATGCTTGGCAAGCTCGTAAAATTGTCGAGCAATACCATTGCCCCGCATTGATTGTGGTCTCTTCAGATTTTCATATTCCTCGTGTCGAGTTTGTTTTTCGTTCGGTGTTTCCGGACCACGCGCTTGTTTTCGCGGCTGCTGCATACCTGGAATCAAGACCACCGGAGGAACGCGATCGCCTGATCGCCCATGAGCGGCGAACACTGGCAAACCTTAAAAAACGTGGCGTAGCGCTGGTTAATGAAGCTTTGAATGATGATTTGCAATCTGTTGATTCTTAATGGATGATGCGGGTGGTGGCGGTGGCGATGAACGGGGTGATCAGGGACTGCGCGAGGAGCTGAGCCGGTATTGGGGCGCCGCCGGCCCTGTTGTGGCAGGAGGAAACCGTGCCGCCGGAACGCTGATCGGGCGTGTGTCAGACCTCGACAATCTCATGCCGCCATTGCCCCTGGGTTTTGACGGCGCTGATGTCGTAGCGCCGGCCATGGAGGCGCACATTGGCGACTTTCCAATGGTCCCAGTCATCCGGTACGCCAGCGCTCGTGGCGCTCACCTGTCCATCGCGGCAGGATATGCCGAACATGTCGCGCATGATGATGTCAATGATTTGCCCGTTCCAGGAGAAGTTCGGGCATTCCAGGGGCAGGCCGGTGAGCGGTTGGTAGTTTTCGTTGATGGCCGGCTCGCCGTCCGGCAGCATGATATTGATCAGCCGGTCCAGCAGCCGGGCCGCGGCGCCGCGGTCATGGTGGGCCAGCCCGCGCAGAATATCCATCGGGTAGCTCATCCAGACCGGACCCATCCAGTACCCCTTGGATGGTTCGAAGTCGCGGTCGCTCTTGGCGATGCTAGGGATGGGGTACTCGCCCCAGAAATGATCCTCGTCGAACAGCCAGCGCAACATCGGCGCCACCCGCTCCCGGGGTAGTCCCGGCAGCATAAAAGGCGAGAGGTTGGTTGGGGAAAGGATGGGGGTGAAGCGGCCGTCAGCCTCCACGCGGTCGAAATACAGGCTCTTTTCTTCATTCCACAATTCGCGGTGCAGCGTCTTCTCGCGCGTTCCGGCTTCCGCTTCCAGGCGCTCGGCTTCCTGCGTCATCCCGGCCTTGCGGCACATCTCCGCCAGGCAGCGTTTCTCGGTGATGCTGTAAACATTCAGATCGACGCTGATCACCGGCAATTCCCAGTCCGTATCGTCAAAGTGCTGGCGTCCGCTCAGGCAGCGGTTGCACTGGTTGGCCCAGCGCTTGGAGTTGTCCATGCCGCTGTCGCTCCAGCGCAGGACCACCAGCAGCCCGGGCACTTGGCGGCTGGCGCGGATGCGTTCGAAATAAGCGTCCATGGCCAGCAGATTGCTGAGCAGGCGTTTCATCAGCATGTCATTGCCGTCCACCGACCACAGCGACCAGACAGCCAGAGAATACATGGGGGGATGCGTGCCCGAACCGTGTTTTTCGGGTATGGCGTAAGGCACGCAGGGGTAGCGGTTGGACTCGGGCCTTTCCGAGTACCAGCAATCCACACTGCTGTAGCGCGCGCTGTTGGTGATCACGCCCGCATCCGGGTGGCGCGCGTCATATTGCAGGTTTTCCGTGTTCAGCATGCCGCCCCAGGCGACTTCGCGCCGGCCGTACCAGGAGCCGGCAATGGCGCTCTTGGCGGTGTCCCACATCCACCAGCCCACGAAAGTCTGCTTGGGAATGGAGTAGGGGTAGGGCAGAATGCCGCCGTGCTGGATGGTGTTGGAGAGATACACCCAGGCCAGGTATTGATTGAGCTGGTTGACGCGCGGATCGGGACAATCGATCACCGGGACGTCGTTCGCGAAATATTCGGCCCATTCCCGTTTTTGCTGCTTAAGCGTCCTGGCGAAATTGCCGCTTTGCCGTTGGGCAATGCAGGCCGAGCCGTCGCGCGAGAGCGGCGCCAGTTCCGGCAGGCCGGGATTAAACGAGCGCTGGGTCTCAACATCGATCTCCAGGCTCTCCAGCGGCTGGTCCCAGGTGAAGGTCCAGCGGGCTTTGCCGGGATAAAATCTGACATCGTCCGCCGCCAGCGGCTGACCTTCGCAGGTGATGGTGGACGGCGGGAAGCTGAACCGCACGGTGAATTCACAGGGGGCGATCTGGGGCTGGGTCTCGATGATCTGTAAACCGTCCGGCAATCCCCGCAGCTTGCAGGCGCCCAGGCTGATGCCCTGCAACTGTAACTGCACCGGCCGGGCGGCCTTGATGCGGCCATAGACACCGCCGGGGCCCACCACCATCTGCTGCGTGATTTTCGTATCGCCGTATTTATAGAAGCTTTTCAAACATTCCGGCGTCCACTTGCGGCGGATAAGCCTTAATTCTGGGCAGATATCAATGTCCGGGTCCATGCCGCCCATGGCCTGGTTGCCGGAGTTGGCCCGCCATTCCAAGGCCGGCTGATCCTGGGCCGGATCCATCCGCAGTAGAGCGGGGCACAGGGGCATGGCCTTGGGATTGTTGCCTGCCACCTTGACCAGGCCGATCCCCAGGCCGATGTCGCCGAAGTAGGGGCCGTAGGGCGCGGTATGCCACATCAGGTTGTAGGAAGGCGATTTTGATTTTTGGCCGCGGGCGGTCTGGTTCATGGTCATGCTCCGGTATCTGAATAATGCAGGTCAGAACCCCTTGGTCAGGGTCAGCACGCCGATCATGCCTTCGGATTGGTTGCGCGCTTCGAATTCCCACAGGGCGCGGGCCGAGAGGAACATCAACTGGGAAGGGAAGAAAACGCTGATCTCCGGGCCGACGGCAAACACGCGGGACTTGCTGGAGTCAGAGTCGTCCCCGCGGTCATTGGTGAGCTGCCAGTAGCAGTAGCCGGCCAGGCCGACATCAATGGTGCGGTTGATGGTCTTGCCCAGCCCCCACTCAAAGTGGAAGTCATTGCCAGGGGTATAGTCCTCATCACGCTTCTCGCTGTGAATCTCATAGCGCGAGAGGATGGAGGCCGAAAGCGTGCGTTCATCGTCGGCGTAAACCGTGGCGCCGGCGGTGAACATGGCGGTCCACATGTCTTTGCCCGGTGAGGCGGCGTTGTTCTGGTCATAAGAGCCCGACGGCACATAGCCACCGGCGGCCACGGACGCATCATAACGCGCGCCATGCCAGGAGATGCCCAAGGGTTCGATGCAGATGTCGCCCAGACCGGTCTTATTGTCGTCAATGCCGGCGGCATCAATCGAGAGATCGGTCTTGATGATGGGCACCACGACATCGGCGAAATAGTTGCCGCCGAGCACCTCCATCTGCGATATCCAGATCAGCCTGGGTACCAGCGCGAACACCTTGACGTCAAATCCGATATCCTGCTTGTCGCCGGCGTCATCCCGCAGCGTGTCGGCATGGTAATAGACTCCGTAGAGCCGGCCGTAGAGACCGGGAGGCGGCAGAGTGGCCGCCTTGATGCCTTCCACCCCGCTGACATAATGCGGCTCGCCGGCCTTGCCGGTTACGGCACAAAAGATGATTGCGCTTAATGCCAGAATGCCTGCCAGTGTTTTTTTCATGCTGTGGATTCCTTTTGCGTGTGTTTATGCCGCCGGCACAAACCGGCCTGGTTGTTTCGTGTACTTTTATAGGCTGCCACAGGTAAAGTCAATCTTAACCTTACCTGTTCAAAAGGGGGTGCGGTTGGAATAGGCGCCGCTGAACCGCCCGGAACGCGCCCGGCGGCTCCATTTCCGGTGCGTGATCTTTGGGTGGTGCTTGCAAAACCCCAGCGGCTCGGCGAGACGCCTCGCCCTTCTACCTTCCCGGATTGCTGCCGCAACAGGTAGGGCGAACCGTCTCGGTGAGCCGAATATGAACGCGCCCGTGGGGTTTTGCAAGAGCCTCCCGGGTGGTAATTTTTCTCTTTCAGTGATGGGCAACAATATGGCTATGAAAAACACAAGAGACTTGGAGCCTTGTAAAGTAAATAGAGACAAGTAAAGGCCCCGGGGCGCGCCCCGGATGATGCAAGGGTGAAACTTATCATTTCTTTGTCGCGAGCTTTGTCGCAAGCTTTGTCGGACTACCCGACGGCACCGGAATCGACAAAGCTCGCGACAAGGCTCACGATAAAGCTTGTGTGCAAAGAACGCAAAACACCACAACATATAGTGAAAAAGAATTGAAGTTACAGGTTAGGCGGCCGACGCGACACCGCTAAAAGATGCCCCGGCCGCCGTCGAATATGGTTGGTTGCCTGCAAGATTATGCAATTTATTTGCAAGATCATGTATTGCGGATTGCTGGCTTTCCGCCTACCATGTGCTCCAATTGCAGTGTTGTTCTCGCAACTCACAACGGTAAGGAGTCGCATGACAAAATCAATATCGTGCATTTTTACATTCGTCATGGGCCTGTCGGTTGTGCCGGCGGCCACGCCCTGGATCGTCGAGGACGGACGGCCGCAAGCCGAAATTGTGATTGCCGAGCAGCCGCCGCGGATGGCAAAACTGGCGGCATCGGAATTGCAGTTGGGTGTGAAGAA
>JAIVGW010000220.1 GCA_020201415.1 Lentisphaerota bacterium | reverse complement strand
TTGCGCGACCGGGTGCTGGACAAACTTGAACGCATGGGTCTGAAGGATCTGCGCCGCCACATCATCGTTGAACACATGTGGACCCCCCATGACATCCAGTCTAATTACTATTCCAATCGCGGTTCAATTTACGGGGTGGCCGCCGACCGCTGGAAAAATTTCGGGTTCAAGGCGGCCAAGCAAAGCCGGATCTGCCGCAACCTGTTTTTCGTGGGCGGTTCCGTCAATCCCGGCGGCGGCATGCCGATGGTCGTCCTTTGCGGGCAGAACGTGTGCCGGAAAATCGTGGAATACGATCGCCCGGCGGGGGCTTGAGCAAGTTTCAGGCCGGCAAGATATATGCCGGGGAAGAGAACGCCCGCAGATCGTCAACAGCCCCCACCTCCACGCGCACGTAGCCTGGACGGCGCGGGGCGCGCCAGGTCAAACCGCCCTCCGTCAGTGTCCGGCCCCGTCCCGGGAAACTGCGCACGATGCGCTGATCGCGAATAATCCGCACCCAGGCGATGCCGCAGGCATCGGCCGCCCGAAAGCGCAGTTTGATTGGCGCACCGGGCGCACAGAGTACTTCCGACCCCATGGGCTGATCGTTTACCTGCAACTCCAGCAGCGGAGCCTCGCTGGCAAAGCAACTCCCGGCCTGTAGTGCCTTGATGATGGACGGCGCGCGGCAGGCGCCGGCATAAACGCCGGTCCAGACCATGCCCAGCGCTTCGGAAATGTGCGCATCGCTGCCGGCCAGGGCCGTAACGCGCCGTCCGTCCGCCAGCAGCCGGTCCCAGATCAGGCAGGCCTTGGCATCCCACTCGTCATAGGCCCGGAAAATCTTGCCGGCGCCGTTGATGATCTCCATGGCAAACGCATCGCCGATGGACCACAGTTGGCTGATACGATCGTCACCGTAACGTTGCCGGGGGTACCAGCCCACCGGATGCGGCACCCAGACAAACTCCGCCAGGCGCCGGGCGGCCTGGAAGTCACGGGGGAAATCGCCCCGCGGCTTGAACAAACGGCGGTTGCGCAGCAGGCCGACGTGATGTCCGCCGCAGCCTGGTTCCTGCCCCCAGTCGGCGCGGGGCAATCCCGGCAGAAAACGTTTCTGGCGCAGACTGGCGTGGTCGGTCGCAAAAATAAAGTCCAATCCGGCCGCCATGGCGGCCTCGTAATTGCGCGGCACGGGATCGCACCCATCGCTGCAATTGGAATGTGTATGGATATCGACGGCATATACCCGGCGGGCGAAGAGCCGCTTGGCGGCCCGCAGCCGTTCGGCTCCATCGGCTCTGATCGAGGCGACATCCCGCTGATATCGATAACAAATCAGATAACCAGCGGTTTGTCAACATGATTGGCTTTTTTGCAAAATCACAGCCAAACGCTAAATTCTGTTTGACAGTCCGGCGTGTTTTATCTATATTGCGAGTTTTCAAAGGAGAGACGGGCATGAAGACTACTGTTCCAAAAGAAAATGATTTAAAGCGTGAATGGCACCTGGTGGATGCAACCGATCAGCCGCTGGGGCGGCTGGCCGTCAGTCTGGCCAACGTAATCCGCGGTAAGAACAAGCCGATTTTCACTCCGCATGTCGATACCGGGGACCACGTTGTGGTGATCAACGCCCGCCGCGTAAAGCTGACCGGCAGGAAGGAAGAAAACAAGGTTTACCAGGATTATTCCGGTTATCGTGGCGGTTTGAAGCTGACCAAGGCCGGCGATCTGCGCGCGAAAAACCCCGAGCGCATGATTTACGACGCCGTCCGGCGCATGCTGCCTAAGAATCGGTTGATGCGCGGTTCGTTCAAGCGTCTGATGGTTTATCCGGACGGAACGCATCCGCACACCGCCCAGGCGCCCAAGCCGCTTGATGTCTGAAAAGCAAGGAGGAATAACCAAAGTGGAATCCGAGAAATCACCCATCAGAGCCACCGGCCGCCGCAAATCGGCCGTGGCCAGCGTGCGCCTTTCGCCGGGCGCCGGCACGATTACCATTAACGGCCGCACCATCGAAAACTATTTTCCGGTGGCATCGCTCCGTAATTTCGTGCAGCAGCCCCTGACCATCACCAACTCCAACAGCCGTTTCGACGTCAAGGCCCGCCTGAATGGCGGCGGTCCGACCGGCCAGGCCGGCGCCTTGCGCCACGGCATTGCCCGGGCTCTGGTGAATTTCGATCAGTCGCTGCGCGAAGTGCTGAAGAACAGCGGGTTTTTGACCCGTGACTCCCGTATTCGCGAACGTAAAAAACCCGGCCAGCCCGGCGCGCGCAAGCGGTTCCAGTTTTCCAAGCGTTAATTCAACTGGCAGGTGGCTCCGGGCGGTGATGTCCGCCCCGACCGCCTCCGGGTTTCATTGCGCGTTAATTATCTAACCGGCAAGCAAGCATGGAAGCGCAAGCAGCAGCATGCGGCGGCGTAACCGCGCCTCGCGGATTCAAGGCCGCCGGAGTTCACGCGGGCCTCAAGCCCAACCGTCCGGATATGGCCCTGATATATTCCGAAGCGCCGGCCGCGGCCGCCGGTGTTTTCACCTCCAACCGCGTCAAAGCGGCCCCCGTCAGGCTGGATGCGCGCAAATTGCGCGCCGGCCGGGCCCAGGCTGTCATCATTAATAGCGGTAATGCCAACGCCTGTACCGGCCGCCAGGGCGCAAAGGATGCCGCGCGGATGGCCGATCTGACCGCCGCGGCGTTGCGGATCAATCCCGCCCTGGTCTGTGTCTGTTCCACCGGCACCATTGGGCGCCCCCTGCCCATGGATGTTATTGCTGCCGGTATCACGCGTGCGGCGGGGGATTTGGATGCCGCCCACGGCGCGCGGGCGGCGCGGGCCATTATGACCACTGACACCCGCCCGAAGGAAGCCGTGCTGAGGCTGGAAATCGACGGCCAAACGGTCACGCTGGGCGGCATGGCCAAGGGCTCGGGCATGATCTCGCCCAACATGGCCACCATGTTAGGTTTCATCACTACCGATGCCGCCGTGGAACCGCGCGCCCTGCGCGCCGCCCTGCGTCAGGCCGTACGCGACAGCTTCAATTGCATCACCGTGGACGGCGATCAGAGTACCAACGATACGGTAATCTGCCTGGCCAACGGCCGGGCCGGCAACCGCCTGCTGCAGCCGGGCCATCGTTGTTGGCGCGCGTTTTGCCGGGCCCTCTCGCAATTGGCTCTGGAACTGGCGCTGATGATTGTCAAGGACGGCGAAGGCGCAACCAAACTGGTGACGGTCACCGTGCGTAATGCCGCCAGCCGGAGCGCGGCCCTGTGCGTGGCCCGTGCCGTGGCCCAGTCGCCTTTGGTGAAAACATCCTGGTTCGGCGCCGATCCCAACTGGGGCCGTGTAATCTGCGCCATCGGTTATGCGGGGGTGCCGGTGCGCCCGGAAAAAATTGATATTGCCTACAACGGGCTGCCGGCCGTAAGCCGGGGGCAATCCGCCGGGCTGTCGGAAAGCGACCTGCATGCCGTTATCCGCCGGCCGGAATTCTCCGTGGAAATCGATTTGCATCAGGGTCGCGCCGTCGGCACGATTTACACCTGTGACTATTCGGACCAATACATTGCCATCAACGCCGATTACATGACCTGATCGTCAACCTGGATCATAATATGCAAAGCATCATCGAAAAAGCCGGAGTCCTGATTGAAGCCATGCCATACATTCAGGCCTTCCGCGGCGAAGTCGTGGTGATAAAATTCGGCGGCAGCGCCATGGAGGACCGCGCCTGCCATGACGGCATTCTGGCCGATGCTGCCTTCATGGAAAGCGTAGGGCTCTACCCGATCATCGTCCACGGCGGCGGCAAGGCCATTTCGCGCCGTATGTCCGAGCTCGGATTGAATCCGGTCTTCCGCCATGGCTTAAGGGTGACTGATGCCGCGGCCATTGAAGTCGTGGCCGAAGTGTTGAATCATCATGTCAATGTGGAAATTGTTGAAACCCTGGTGAGCTTTGGCGCCAAGGCTGTCGGCATCCAGGGGCCCAGCATTATCCAGGCGCGCAAACATGTCGTGCTTGACGAACAGGGCCAGCCGGTGGATCTGGGTTTTGTGGGCCAGGTGGATCAGGTGGATCCGGCGCAGGTGCTGGCCTGTCTGCGCTCGGGCATGATTCCTGTCGTCACCCCTCTCGGGCGCGATGACGCCGGACAGATTTACAACATCAATGCCGATGATGCCGCCGCCGGCCTGGCCCGCGCCCTGCAGGCCCGCAAGCTGGTGTTTCTTTCAGATGTGCCGGGTATTCTGAGCGATGCCGCGGATCCGGCTTCGGTTATATCTTCGCTGCGCCAGAAGGATGTCGCCGACCTGATCAACCGCGGTATTATCGCCGGTGGTATGCGCCCTAAAATCCAGGGGGCGCTGGATGCGCTGGATGCGGGGGTAAAAAAAGTTCATATTATTGACGGCGGGCTGCCGCATTCGCTATTATTGGAAATATTCACAGACCAGGGAATTGGAACGGAGATACTTAAAAATGACTAATACCAACAACACTTTCGACCTGTTTGATCACTACGTCGTGCCCTCCTACACCCGTAACCGGGTGGTTTTCGTCAAGGGCAAGGGCGCCAAGCTGTGGGACAGCACCGGTAAGGTGTATTTGGATTTTCTGGCGGGCATATCGGTGGCCAATACCGGACATTGCCACCCGCTGGTAAGCGAGGCGATTGCCGGCCAGGCCGCGCGCCTGATCCACGTTTCCAATCTGTATTACAACGAAAATCAGGGCCGCCTGGCCAAGGCCCTCTCCGACCTGGCGCTGCACGGCAAGTGCTTCTTTTGTAATTCAGGCGCCGAGGCCAACGAAGCGCTGATCAAACTGGCGCGCTTGTGGGGCAGCAGCCGGGGCCGGTATGAAGTCATCACCATGCAGAATTCATTCCACGGCCGGACCATTGCCACTCTGACCGCCACCGGCCAGACCAAGGTGCAAGACGGCTTTGCGCCGCTGCCTGAAGGATTCAAGCATGCTGAATTCAATAATCTGGAGTCCGTGCGCGCGGCCATTTCCGAGCAGACCGCGGCGGTCCTGGTCGAGGCCGTTCAGGGTGAAGGCGGCGTGATTCCCGCCACGCGCGAGTTCATGCAGGGGCTGCGTGAAATGTGCAGTGAAAAGGGTATTCTGCTTTTGTGCGATGAAGTGCAGTGCGGCATGGGCCGCACCGGCAACTGGTTCGGCTTCCAGGCCTACGGCATCGAACCGGATGCCTGCTCCATGGCCAAGGCGCTGGGCAGCGGCTATCCCATCGGCGCCATTCTCACCAATCGTGACCTGGCCGATGTTTTTCAACCCGGCCACCACGCCAGCACTTTCGGCGGCTCGCCGCTGGCCTGCGCCGCGGCCCTGGCCACCATCCAGGTGATCCAGGACGAACGCCTGCTGCAAAACGCCGTTGCCATGGGCAAACGCCTGAAGGACGGCCTGCAGGCGCTGGTGGACAAATACGCCCATCTGACGGATGTGCGCGGCACGGGCCTGATGCTCGGCCTGGTGCTGGATCAGACGGCCAAGGATCTTGAACAACGCCTGATGGATATGGGCTTGATCACCCTGGCCACCGCCGGCAATGTCATTCGGATGCTGCCTCCGCTCAATGTCAGGGAAAGCGAGATTGATGAGGCCTTGGACATGATCGATGATGTCTGCGAAGAATGGCACATCGAATTGGACGGTATCTCCGTTGATGAAACTGACGTCAACGACGAGCCGGCGGCAGCGCCCGCGGAGCCCGCCGCTCCGGCCACGCCCGGCGCCGAGTGACAGACACAATGAAAAAAGGTGTCAATCCCGATGTAGTACGTTTTCCGGCCGAGGCCGTCCGCCAGTCCGTCAAACGGTTTCCTACGCCGTTTTTCCTTTACGATGAACGGCGTCTGAGGGAAAATTGCCGCCGTTTTCGTGAGGCTTTCCGCCAATATTTTCCTTCGTTTCAGCCGTTGTTCGCGGTCAAGGCCAACACCAATCCGGACCTGCTGCGGATCATCTTCAGTGAGGGATTCGGCGCCGACGCCTCCAGTGAGCCGGAAGCCTGGATTGCCGCGCAATTGAAGGCGGGCGGCATGTATACCGGCAATTACACCACGCCCGGGGAGTTTCGCTATGTCATGCGCCTGGGCAATCTGCTGATTAATCTCGACGACATCAGCATGTTGCCTACTCTGAAACAACTGGGCATGCCTGAATTCATTTCTTTCCGGGTGAATCCCGGCATCAGCCAGGGCGGCATGCGCAGTCTGTTTCTGGCCGGGCCGGATGCCAAATACGGGGTGCCCGCCGGGCAGCTGTTGAAGCCTATCGTCAGGCGCGCGCTTTGGGCGCCCGCCGTTTCGGGCTGCATGCCATGACCGGCAGCAACGTGCTTAATCCGGATTACTTCGCCGCCGTTACCGAACGGTTGCTGGACCTGGCCGCCGAGATCAAGCGCTGTCTGGACATCGACCTGGAATGCGTCAATATCGGCGGTGGCTTCGGCGTGCCGTACCGTCCCGAGGAAAAATCGCTGGACCTTGAACGCGTGGCCCAGGGCGTCCGCCGTGCCTTCGACCGTCATTGCCGCGCCGGGTTCAAAGAGCCGGCGCTGATGGCCGAGCCGGGCCGTCTGATCGGCGCCGATGCCGGCTGGCTCATCGGACGGGTCCATGTCGTCAAACAGGGATACCGCCGTTTCGTGGGGATTGATGCCGGCATGAATGACCTGCCCCGGCCGGCCATTTACGGCGCATATCATCATCTTTCGGTCCTGCCGCGCCGCAAGCGCAAAACCGCCGTCAAACCGGAAAAGGTCAATGTGGTTGGGCGCCTGTGCGAAAACAACGATCAGTTCGCCAAGGATCGTCTGTTGCCCCGGGTTGAAGTGGGCGATGTTATCGTCATTCACAATGCCGGAGCCCATGCCTATGCCATGGGGCACAACTATAATAACCGTCTGCGCAGCGCCGAGTACCTGCTGACCCGCCGGGGCGCCCTGCGCCGGATACGCCGTGCCGAGACCATGGAAGACCTGTTTCGCACCACCGGCATCCAGGCGGATTTTTGACGGGATAACAGGACGGGAAGGTAGGGCGAGGCGTCTCGCCGAGCCGCTGGGGTTTTGCAAGAACCTCAAGTTGATGAATAAAAATCCTGTTTGCTTGTTTTTAACCGGCTGAGGATGTAGTATCAGGCAGATTTGGAATGTCTTTGTGTGGATGGTTGTCAGGCGGGAGTTGCATGCGCGAACAATTTTCATCCCAGTTGAACCGTAAGGATCCGGAATTGGACGTCAGCCTGCGGCCCGCCAGATTCCAGGATTTTATCGGACAGATCAAGGTGCGCGAGCGCCTGGAGCTGTTCGTCGAGGCGGCCCGCGGCCGTGGCGAGGTGCTCGACCACATGTTGCTTTCCGGACCGCCGGGCTTGGGGAAAACCACTTTGGCTTACATTCTGGCGACGGCCATGGACAGCAATGTGCGCGCCACTTCCGGTCCGGTGATCGACAAGCCCGCCGACCTGGCCGGTATCCTGACCAGCCTCGAACCGGGCGATGTGGTTTTCATCGACGAGATCCACCGTATGCAGAAGTCAGTGGAGGAGTACCTGTATTCCGCCATGGAGGACTTTGTCATCGACATCATGCTCGACCAGGGGCCCAATGCCCGGGCCATACGGCTCAACCTGCCCCGGTTCACCCTGGTCGGCGCCACCACGCGCAGCGGCCTGCTCTCCGCGCCGCTGCGGTCGCGCTTCGGTCTGACCTGCCGGCTGGATTACTACAATCATGCTGACCTGCAGTCCATCGTCCGGCGCTCCGCCTCGCTTCTGAAGGTCCCCATTGACGATGATGGCAGCTTGGAAATCGCCGCGCGGGCGCGCGGTACGCCGCGCATTGCCAATAATCTGTTGCGCCGGGTGCGCGATTACGCCCAGGTGCGCGCCGACAACCGCATCGTTCGCGAAATCGCCGACCAGGCCCTGGCTATGCTGGAGATTGACCGGTATGGCCTCGACGAGATGGACAAGCGGCTGCTGGACACCCTGGTGCATAAGTTCGCCGGCGGCCCGGTGGGGCTGAATTCCCTGGCTGTGTCAGTTGGCGAAGAACCTGATACGATTGAAGAAGTCTATGAGCCCTACCTGATCCAGGAGGGCTATCTCAAGCGTACGCCCCAGGGCCGGGTGGCCACCGACCTGTGTTATCAACGCATGGGCCTGCCGGGTCATGCCGTCTCCCAGGGCAGCCTGTTGTGAGGTCGTGTTCGCCGGCCGCCGCCCGCCCTTGGTAAAATAATTAAAATATGATTGACTTTACCAGTGCGGAGCGTAACATTTTACCTAGACAGAATGTGTGACAGCAATATCAGCTTTGAGGTGCCTATGTTCAGGCAATATGTCGGTTTATTGAAATCCCGGACTGCTTGTTTTGTGTGGCGACTGGTAGTCGCGGCTTGTGTTGGTGGTGCTATGGTGCAGGTGGCGTCCGGCGCCGTGAAGACGGTGGTGTTGCATGGCACCAATGTGCAGACTTTGTCCTCCGTGTCATTTGAACCCGGGTATGCGCCGGGCTGGCGCGGCCTGCCGTTCGATGATGATACAGGGACTCCCTGGCGCGCCAACGGTTCCAGTTTCGATTTTGATCCGGGTAACATCGGAATGGATTTGGATCTGGTGTTCAAACCCGTCAACGGGTTCTACACGCCAGCGATGGACAGTATTCAAACCACTGGCACGGAAACACGTCGTTATTATTATCAGGTATGGACCAACAATCTATCGGTGACAGTCACTCCGGCCACCACGGTCTGGACGCTGACCGGGCCGACCAATTTTACCGTTTTCAATTACGGCACCCGCACCGGCAATGTCGCGCGCACCTGTCCGACCGGCACCTATACCGTGACTTATCATCAGCCCAAGGATTTTTATCCGCCGACCAACAGCCCTGAAACGATTATCGTCACCAATAATGACGCGGCTTTTGTGAATACCCTGCCGCCTTACAGCAATGCCATCAACGTATCGGTCACCGGGAACAGCACCGGTAATGATGTGGTCTGGCAGATTACTCCCCATCCGCCGCAATTCAACAATTCGACCGCTTATCAGACCTATTACACCAATTCCGCCCTGGTCGCCCCTGTCCCGACCAGCGCGGAGCCCTATGTCATCAATTTCGACTTCCCCAATCAGGTGGGATATTACACGCCCTCGTTGCAGACTACCAATGTTGTGGTGGACGGATCGGTACCGCAGATTGATATTGTCAGCGCCTATAGGCCTTACAGTAATGCCATCAACGTGGCGATCACCGGGATTACCACCGGTGATGATGTGGTCTGGCGGATTTTGTCCCATCCGTCGGCCTTCACCAATTCCCCCGCTTATCAGTCCTATTACACCAATTCCACCCTGGTCACCCCTGTCCCGACCAGCACGGTGGCCTATGCCGTCTATTTCCCCGCTCTGGTGGGATATGTCACGCCCTGGCCGCAGACTACCAATGTGCTGGTGAACGGTTCGGTGCCGCAGATTGAAGTTGTCGGCGCCTATACCCGGCAGACCAACGGCACCATCCGGGTCAGCCCCAGCGAGCCTACCGCCAACTGGGTTATAATCCAATATCCCACCGATTATACCGGTCCCAAGAGCGGCGCCAACATAACGACGATCTCCAACGTGCCGGTCGGCACCTATCGCGTTGAGTTTAGTCCTCTGCCGGGTTTTGACACTCCGGCGCCCGTGCAACAGGTCGTGGCCGATGGTGTTTTGACCGATTTCATCGGTAATTATTCGTTCTCCGGCAGCAAACTGACCGTCCGGGTGATCCTTCCCGGCCAGACCAATCTGGCCGGATTGGGCGCCGGAAATGTCACCATGACTCCGAAAGGCACTTGGGACGGTTACGACAGCTGGTATTATGCTGATGGTACGGATGTGACGATTACCGCCGTGCCATCCAATATTGTGGTGGGCGGCGTGAGCTACCGCAGCTTTTTCTTTGAGTGGAATGATGGAGCTACGGGGGCGACCAGGAACGTCCACCTTTCCAGCAACATGGTCTTCACGGCCCTGTTCAGTCGCGAGAAGGCCCCCTGGGACAATGCCGGCGATCTGGACGGCGACGGACTGCCGGATGAATGGGAGCGAAAGTGGGGCACAAATCCCAAGTTGCACGACGCCCTGGACAATCCCGATGGCGACTGGATTCCCAGTGACTCGCTATTGCCGGCGAATGTGGTCACCGTAATCGGCAATCGAACCGTTTATTCCAGAGACGACGGCCAGGTGCCGGGCTATCCTCTGGAGCGGTTGCGTCTGCTGACTGCTCAGGCTATGGGCGTAGGCGACCGGCGCGGCTATGCCGGAGGCCAGCCTTTCAACAACCTGCTGGAATGCCGCGGTCTCGACGGATTCTATGGCACCAACGGCGGGCGTTGGACCGCCACCACCACCTACGACGCCTACGGGGTGCCGGATGATGACCCAGGAACCAATCCGAATGAATTTGATTCGGATTACGATGGCTTTAATGACGGCTGGGAATACTACTTCTGGTACTGGCGGTCCGCGGATGCCTACAGTCGCGGGCTGACCAACAGCGCCAACCTGGACTGGGTTTATATCCATCCTATGTGGGCCAATCCCATCGGATGGGACACCGATGAGCCAAACGCGCAATTTGGCAGTCTGGACGACAATGCCGAATATATCCTGGGCACCGATCCCACGAATGTGGATACTGACGGTGACGGCATTGACGACTATCGGGAGTGGCTGTTAGGTCTGGATCCGCTGGATGCTTACGATGGGCCGGGCAATCTCGATGATTCCGATGGCGATGGGCTGCCTGACTGGTGGGAAATCAAGTATGGTCTGGATCCTTATGATGCCACCGGCGACAACGGCGCCTGGGGTGATCCGGACGATGATGGCTTGAGCAACTGGGCCGAAAATATGGCCGGCACCGATCCGCTTAAATGGGATACCAGCGGCGATGGGCGCAGCGATTACGACAGCCGCAGTGATAGCGATCCCTACGCATTGACCTGGGGTGAACTCTATGATGCCGGCGACGGAATCCCCGCCTTGTGGAAATACGAGCATGGCATGGATCCCCTCAAGGCCCTGGCCCGCCTGGATCAGGATGGCGATGGCTGGAGCAATTACGCTGAATTCATGGCCGGCACCGATCCGAATGACCCGGAAGATTACCCGCGTCCGTCCATTCGTGGCAATATCAGCTATTTCGGCGCCTACATCTCCGGTACCGTGCGAGTGTGGGGATACCAGAACGACGCCATGGACGGCGTCCCTGCGGCTACCGCTTTTGACAGCAGTCTGACCAGTTTCAATATCTCCGGATTCAAGGAGGGCGATGTTTATCTTTTCGCTTTCCTGGACCTGAACAACAATAACCAATGGAATCCGGGCGAGCCCTGCGGTATCGCCATGGATCAGCCGATTAAACTGTCCTGGACGGATGTCGAAGGTGTGCGGGTGGGTATGGCTGATAGCTTGCCGGGTTATCCCCGCTTCTCCTGGCCGATGGGTGCCGGAACCAATGCCATTAATGTGCGGGTCAACCGCACCGGGATGGGTCAATCGTATGATGACGTGGAAGTTTCGGTGCGGTTGCCGCGTAACTATATGCATGAATGGGATTACCAGCGGGCCGGCAAATACGGCCTGGGTTACGGCAATTATCGCTGGTGGGCGAACGCGCAGAACAACACGTTCCATGTCGATCGCTATCCTGAGCCTGCCGTCAAGCCGGTCTTGGAATGGCCGCGTGGCGATACTCTGCATTATGCCCGCAACCATATCGTCTGGTCCATGGATACCAATTCCACCATGTATCACCTGCAGGTGGCGCGCAAGGAGTCCAACGGCCTGCTGACCATGGTCGCCGATGCACACTACCCCGCGCCGTACCGCGATGCGGATGGCTTTTATCGCGATTACCTTGCTGATTACGCCGCGATCTGGGGCGATGGCGTATATTACTGGCGCATTGCCGGATGGAGTCCCGCCGGCGCCAGCGCCTGGTCGGGCGATGATCTGACAACAGTGCAGACCTTTACATTGCAAACTTCGCCGGATTATGCCCGGTCATTCAGCGGCAATATCCTCTATTACGGCAAGGTGCGTGCTACCAATATCTACGTTGAGGTATTCGATAACAGCGGGTTCTCCGGGGCGCCCGTGGCGCGCGTGCGCCTGCGGCCTAAGTTCACGCGCGAGCCGAATAAGGTGTTCCCCTATACCGTGCGCGGATTGCGAGCGGAGCGGTATTATGTGCGCGCCTTTATCGATACCGTGCCGGCGGGCGGCGCGTCGTCCGGTGTATACGCATCCTGGAAGACCCAGGGGGCTGTGCTCTCGCCGGATACTTACCAGCATGGGGTCGTTGATCTCTCCAATCAAGTGCGCCTGGTTAACCGCGAGATCGTTCTGCGCGATCGCGATTGGGACGGCGACGGCATGCCGGATGCCTGGGAAATGGAGTATTTCGGGAATTTGAACCAGACCGGCGAGCTGGACTTCGATGGCGATGGCATCAAGAATATTGACGAGTATCGCTACTCCAGCGGCATCCTGAATCCATCCTATTGGGATTCGGATGGCGATGGTCTGAGCGATCCCTTTGAGATGCGTTTCAGCACGGCGCGCGGCCTGCGCTCCGGCCGCGGCGGGCTGTGTCCCGCGACCTGGGACAGCGATGGCGATGGCTATTCCGATGGCGCGGAACTCTTGCGCTACAACACCAATCCGCTGGATCCCAACAGCTATCCCAGCTATCGCCCCCTGTGTTACGGCCCCTTGCCGGCGCCGGGCGACTTTGATGGTGATGGCCGCACCGATGCCTCCCTGTTCGACCCGGTGTCGGGGATGTGGCATTTGCTCACCATGGCCAATGAAGGCGGCCGCCTGCCGTTCGGCGACGGGTCCACCGTGCCGCTCACCGGCGACTTCCTGGCCGACGGTCGCAGTGAGCTGGCGCTGTACCAGCCGTCTTCCGGCGCCTGGCACGTGCGCTCCGTCAACGGTTGGTCAGGCTCGCTGATCTTCGGTGATGCCAACATGGTGCCGGTGCCGGCCGACTACAGCGGCGATACACGGACGGATCTGGGCCTGTTTGACCGGGTCACCGGTACCTGGTATCTGCTGGCGCCCTTTATCTCCAGCGAGCCGGTCGGGGTGCGGTTTGGCGCCCCGGCGGATGTGCCGGTGCCGGGTGATTACACCGGTGATGGCTGTACCGATCTGGCGGTTTACACTCCCGCTACCGGCATCTGGTCCCTGCGTGACTGGGCCGGCCGCCAATTCACCTGGCAATTGGGTGGACCGACCCAGGTGCCGGTGCCGGGTGATTATGATGGCGATGGGCGGATTGACTTCGCTGTGTTTGATATCACCACCGGAGTCTGGACCGTGGATACTTCCGGCGGGCAGCGTCGCTCCGGCAAGTTCGGCTGGTATGGCGTGATACCCGTCCCGGGCGATTATGACGGCGATGGACGCATGGATGCCGCGTTTTACGATCCGGCTTCGGGTATGTGGTATGTCTATACCATGGCCGGTGTGCATTCCGATGGTCAGTTTGGCTGGTCCGGCGCCTTCCCGGTGCTGGGGCGGCGTTGAAAAGGTGTTAGGGGCTTATAAGGTGTTAGGTGTTAGGCTTTAGGTGTTAGGTTTTATGTGTTGAGATTAGGTGTTGGGTGCTGTTTTGTTTTTGCATAAAACTTAATACATGAGTTGTTTTCAAAAGTCCGGACGGTTGCGACGACGCGCAACCCTCCAGTGAAAAAAACTCACAGGTTTATTGATGTTTGGAGGGTTTTGCTTTTGCCTGTCCAGCTTTAGCGGGATCAAAACTGTTTCCGTGCGGACTTTTGAAACCGGATCAACTAAAACGTATGAAGGAAAAAAATATGAAGGTTATGGCGTGGATTTCCGGTGTGATCATGGCTGGCGCTCTGGCGCTGGGAGTGACCGGTTGTGAGTGGACCAGCGGCGGTGGGGTTGAGGACTGGACCGAGACCGGGTATGACTGGGCGAATTTCAGCGGCAATTACCGGGCGCCGGACGGTAATGTGCTGGTGCGTCAGTTCGGCGCCGATAATATCGGTAACATTTGGACCACCAACAGTTCGCGGGACGAGCTGATCGGCCAGGGTAACGGATATACCACCGAGTTTTCCGGCCGCTTGTTTGGCGTGCCCATCCCCGGCACCCTGACGATCGTCGTCGGGTCTTACCGGTTTACCGATAACGCGTCCAATACCGGGCAGGGCTCCTATAATCTTTCCGTGACTCCGGTTGACGGCAGTTCCGGGTCGATTCAGTACGGCTCCCGATTCTGGTCTTTGAAATTCCCTGCGCCTATCGACGATCGTACGCCGATCATGGCCAATTATCTCTATCTGGTGAATGATGAACATGGCGGCCAGGGCAATCACGGCGAGCCGATCTATTCCTTCGTGGTGCATCACAACGGTAACCGGCTGCAATTAGTGGACAGCAACGGCACTGTTTATGACGGCAATATCGGGACGATGGCCACCACCGGCGGTCAGCCTTACGATCCCTCTTCCGATGATGGGCCGCCGCAAACAGGCAATGTCTTCGCTCAATTCCATGTACAGGGCTTTTCGCAGGGTTATCATGTCCATATCAACGGCACGCTTCAGGGAGCTTTTGCGACGGGTACCAGCGGTCGCTCGCTGACCGGCCGCACCATGCAGGCGACTTATGTGGAGGTCGGGGGGCAGGATGCCGACATCATGGCTGTTGTGCAAAATTAATCATTCAGGATCTTTGCTCCGCCGTCGCTTGGCTTTTGGTTTTTGTGGATTGCGGTGGCAATGAGATTATGCGTGTTGGCCAGTGGAAGTTCCGGTAATTGCATTTATCTGGAGCAAGGGCGCACCAAACTGTTGATCGATGCCGGGCTCAGCGGTCGCGAGACCGCCCGGCGCCTGGGCCAGATCGGAGTGGCGCTGGGTGATGTCGGGGCCTTGTGTCTTACGCATGAACATGGCGACCATGTGCTGGGGTTGGGCGTCCTGCATCAGCGCCATAATTTAAGGCTTTTCGCCAACTTGGGGACCATAGAGGCCTTGCGTTGTGATGTGCGCCGGGCGCGTTATCAGTGGAATGTCTTTTCCACCGGCGCCCCTTTCCTTTTGGACGATCTGAACATCGAGCCGTTTGCCGTCTCACACGATGCCGGCGAACCGGTGGGTTTTGTGGTGACCGGCGGCGGACGGCGGGTGGGCGTGGTTACCGATATAGGTATGCCGACGCATCTGGTAAGGGAGAAATTGCGCGGCTGTCATGTCGTGGTGCTGGAGGCCAATCATGATGAGCAGATGTTGACCACGGCGCGCCGGCCTTGGCATTTGAAGCAGCGGGTGCGCGGGCGCCTGGGGCATCTTTCCAACCGGCATGCGGCGGAGATGCTGGCGGAAATCGCCGGGGAAACCCTGCAGCAGGTGTTTCTGGCGCATATCAGTGCGGACTGCAATACGCCGGATCTGGCTCTGGACACGGTGCGCCGGATGTTGGCGGAACGCGGCGCCGGCCATGTGTGCGTTGAGCCGACTTATTCCGATCGGATCAGCAAGGTGTGGGCGCCGGTGGAATGATTCAATGGAGGTGTTTTATGAACCTGCCCAAGGCTCCGCCCAGGCACTGGGCGCTGGTGTTGCTGATATGCCTGCTGCTGGCTGCGCCTCCCTTGCTCCACAGATTTTTCAAGCGATCCGCCGTCCTGCATCGCGCGGTGCGCGCGGGGCAGCTGGAACAGGTGTCCCTTATGCTGCGGGATCATCCATCGCTGTTGGAAGCGCGGGATGACCGCCAGCGGGCCACCCCATTGTATTGGGCGGTCCTGGACAACCAGCCGGATATTTTGGAGGTCTTGCTGGCGGCCGGCGCCGATACGGATGCGGCTGATAAATACGGTATGACGCCGCTGCACAAGGCCGCGGTCTTCAACCGGGCCGCCATGGCGCGTCGCTTGATCGATCATGCCGCGGACCTGGATGCCCGGGGCCTTGATTTCGGCGCCATCCGCGTGGCGCCGCTGCACAAGGCCGCCGAGGCCGGCGCCACGGAAACCGTGCAGGTGCTGCTGGATGCCGGCGCCGATGCGAATGTTGCGACTCAGGGGGCTAATCAGGTCACGCCGCTGCACATTGCCGCGGCCCGCGGCCATTTGCCGGTGATCCGCTTGCTGGTCGATTCTGGCGCCAAAGTCAATTCCCGCGATGTCAACCGTACCACTCCGCTATTCTGGGCGCGCCGTATGGAACGGCAGGATGCCGTTGATTTACTGCGGCTTTTGGGTGGGCACGAGTGACCGGGACGCCGCTTTTCACTTGCGTCGTATGATTTAATATTTTGGACTGCGGCGGCTTGACGCCGCTTTTCGTTCGCTTCATTTAATTGATCATGCGTAGTACATCAAGGCGAGTTACATCGAACATCGGATGCCCGCATGCCAATCCTGCCCATAGATGCCGTGCGCGATGAATTGCGCCGGGCCTGCCGGGATCATAACCGCGTGATCGTCACCGCGCCCACCGGTTCGGGCAAGTCCACCCGTATTCCCGGCTTCCTGGCGGATGATGTGGTCGCTGCCGGTCAAATTGTCTGCCTGCAGCCGCGCCGGCTGCCGGCGCGCATGCTTTCGACCCGGGTCGCCCGTGAAAGGGGCGTGGTGTTGGGTGAAGAGGTGGGCTACCGCATGCGCTTCGATCACCGGGTGGGTAGCCGTACGCGCATTGTGTACGAGACCGATGGAATTCTGTTGCAGGATCTGTGCCGCGACGGCCGCCTGGAGGGCGTGGCGGCGTTGGTATTCGATGAATTTCACGAGCGCCATCTGTTCGGCGATGTCCTGTTGGGAGCGGCCCTGGCATTGCAG
>JAIVGW010000217.1 GCA_020201415.1 Lentisphaerota bacterium | reverse complement strand
ATATCCCTGGTAGTGCTCAATGATTTGGGCAACATGGCGACTTCCACGGTTAATTGCGTGGTGACTTTGAACGAGATGGCGCCCACACCGCCCGGCGACCGGTTCGTGGCGTTGAACAATCTGCATGCGGCCCCACCCTACTCCGACTGGTACACGGCGGCCGCCCATATCCAGGACGCCATCAATGACGCCACAGACGGCGACTTGATCTGGGTTGGCCCCGGCACCTATACCGTGCCGACCAATGCCTTGACTTATGACAGCGTCACCAACGTGGTGGACCTGCGCAAGGCGGTAACGCTGCGCAGCGTGGAAGGCCCTGCTAATACCCGGATCGATGGCCAGGACCTTTACCGCGGCATGTACGTCTATCCGCCCAGCGGAACTCAGGCCGTGGTGGTCGGATTCACGATTCATAACGGACGGGCGGACTGGGGCGCCGGATCTGGCGGCGGCATTTATTTGCAGAACCAGAGTAGTCGTACTGTCGTGCTGCGGAATTCTGTCATCGAGTCAAATACCGCCGGCGTCTCAGGGGGCGGGATATATCTTGGCCCCGGCAACCCAAGGACATTTACCGCCATAATATCAAATTGTGTTGTGCGATTGAATAACGCAGGCACTGCGGGCGGCGGCATCAGCGCCGATCACCAGACTGGCGGATATTTGCACATCCTAAACAGCGAGATTATCGGCAATACCAGCGCCGGCAACTGGTCAACAGCCGGCGGTGTAAATTTAGGAGGTAGCAGCGGCGAGACCTTGGTAGAGCAAACGTTGCTCGCGGAGAATGATGCAGGTAGCGGCGGACGGGGCGGCGCTTTTTATCTCAACAGCAGCCATATACTCACGCTCCGCAGCTGTATGATCAATGCTAATCAGGGAAGATCCGGCAATCTTTTCGGTGCAATTTGTCTTCGCAATAGCTGCACTTTAACTCTCCAAAACTGCACATTTAATGAAAACGGTGGTGGTTACGCCATTTATTTTTTTGATAGAAATCCGTCAACCGTGCAGGGCTATAATACTATCATGTATAACGACACGATTTCATATAGTCCTGGTACTGAGTATTTCGAAAATTCCTGTCGCTACTTTCGAAAATTCCTGTCGCTACCCCACCGCGGCCTTACTGCCGGGCGACAACAATATCAATGATAATCCATTATTTATGGATTCCGATGCGGACAATTACCGCCTGTCAGCCGGTTCCCCCTGCATCGGCGCCGGACTCAACCAGCCGGCCTGGATGGATGATGCCTCTGACCCGGACGGCAACGCGCGGATAAGCGGCGGCACGGTGGACATGGGCTGCTATGAGTACCCGTTTTATATCGAGCCGTCCACGGACGCCGTCGCCATCGGCGCCTGGGATGGGCGCGCGGGCACCGGCCTGATTCAAATAGCCAACAACGGCATGCCGGATGAAGCCTGGCTGGACCTGACCAGGACACAGGCCTGGCTGGGAGTTGACCCCGCAAACAGCATGGTGGCGCGTCATGCCACCAACGACATCACCCTCACCGCCACGCCGCCGGCATTGGGTCAATACACCGACACGCTGCGAGTCATCCTGACTAACGCCGCGCCCTCCAACCTGATCCACTACGCCGACAATTTCATCCTCACCAACGAGGTGGCAGTGACGCTGGATGTGATGGACTACAGCGTTACCCCGTCCGCCCTGAGCAACGCCACTCCCGCCGGATCCCAGGCCGACGCGCAGTTCTTTGAAGTAATCAAGACCGGGTCAGGCGCGTTTGATTACGACATCACCATCAGCGGCGGCGCCTGGCTGGATGCGAGCCCGGACTCCGGCACCCTGACGGACACCGAGACGCACACCATCGCCATCAGCTACGACACCGCCGCCCTGGCGCCGGGCCGCTATACGGCCACGGTGGAAACAGCCACAACGGACCATGGCGGGGTGACGCAGACGGTGGACGTGGTGCTGACGGTGTTTGGCGCGCCCGCGCAACTGGTATTCGACGTTGAGCCGACGGACGCCACCGCGGGCGAGACCATCACCCCGGACGTAACCGTGCGGGTGGAAGACAGCCTTGGACAACTGGTGGAAAACGCCACCACCCCGGTGACCCTGGCGATATCCAATAAT
>JAIVGW010000042.1 GCA_020201415.1 Lentisphaerota bacterium | reverse complement strand
ACCCTGTTTCATCAGCACGCGCGGACGCGAGACTTTTTTCAGCGAGGGCCATGAACTGGGCAGCGTCGAAGCCATCCTGATCGATCGCCATCCGCGGCAATGGGCGGTGGGCGGGCCGTCTGCGCCCACCGGAACCATTTACGCCGTAATCAACACCTACGAACGTCCCGCCCGGGTCCGGCTCGACGGATTCGGCGCCGACATCACCGCCGCCATGACCGCCTATGACACGCGGGTGATTCCGCTGCGGCGTTCCAGCTGGCGACCACGGACGCACATGCTCGAAATTATCACCGTCGCCACCGCGCCGGTGCCGCATATCCGTTACGTCCCCTGCCTGCTGCGGCCCGCGCCGGACCGTGAAACCGCCGCCACCATCCTGCAGGCCAACGGGCATCTGCGGCCCGCCCTGCATTTACTACAAGACGCGCCGCGCTCGTTGCGCGGCGACCTGTTACTTTATATCCTGGCGGTGGGGGAAAACGCATGGACCACAGCCGCGCAACTGGCGGATACCGCCGACATGGCCCTGGACCATCTGGAACAGGCGCTGCGGTTGCCGCCCGGACAAATATCGGTCAACGGTATCAACGGACTGCATTACAACCGCTTCGCCCGCATCCGTCTCTCCCATCCAGAAAAACACAAAAACCTGATGATCAACGATTCAATCGCCAAGGTGCCGGAGGAACAGCCCGGGCTGCCGCCGGGCGTCGGGTTGCATCCGCCGGTACGGCTGGCGCAGGGGCGGTTCAACATAAGCATGCAGGTCCGGGTGCGCGCCGACGATGGGACAACCGGCGCCGCAAAGCCCGGTGCATTTAAAGTTTTCGATCAACGCGGCAGGTTGATAGCGGCCGGCGCCTGGCGTGATTTCCCGGATGAATTCATTGCCGTCGAGTTACCGGTCTGCGCCGACCTGGAAGTCGAACCCCGTCTGCATTTCACTTCCAGCGCGCCGGTTACGCTGGAATATCGCAATCTTGAATTACGCTGGACCCTGCATGACCGGCTGAGGGCGCTGCACAGCAGGCTGCTGGCGGCAAGAACCAGACATCACCTGCAGGCCGGCGACCTGCAGGCGGCCGCCAGAAGCCTGGCGGGAATTGATTTCCAGGCCTGTAATCGTCATAAACTGCTGCGGCTGGAATTGGCGCTGCGCCAGGCTGAGTTGGCCGACTCCGGACAGCTGCGGGACATTGCCGAGCGGGCGCTGGCCTCCGCTCCGGACTATTGGCCGGCGCTTTTAATAATTGACCCGCTCGCTGCCGCTGACCGGCCGGCCAATCTCAGTCAGCCAATCGTCTTTCCGCCCTGGCTGAATCTGGTGGGGATTCATCACGCCCACCCCGGAAAACCCGATGAGCAATATTCACTGATATTCGAGGCCTTGCAGGACGACACCCCGCCGCTGACACTGGCAACGCACCGGCAACACGACAAACGTTGGCGGCGCCTGGAACTGATTACCGACCCCGCCAGGCGCCGGCTGCAGGCCGGTGAACGCATCAGCATCCCGTTGTCCAAGACCGAGCCGCCTGACGGCATATCGGTCATGACCGACGTGCGCTGGTCACCCGGCACCTTGCGCACCGACCACCGCCAGGAGGTTGTCCCGCTGGCGCCGCTGTTCGAGCAGACCCGTCCGGAACCTTAAACACGTCCGCCGACCCGTTAACACATTTCTAACAATTTCGGGCTTTCTGGCAATGCGCCTGCTTGTTATATTGCACTCATGGCAAAATCACGCATATTCATAGTCGAAGACGAGGAAGACATAACCACACTGCTGCACTACCACCTGACAAGGGAAGGATACAGTGTGTCTACAGCAGCCCATGGCGAGGATGCCATCAAACAGATTCCAAACCAGATGCCTAATCTGGTGCTCCTGGACCTGATGCTGCCGGGTTTGGACGGCCTGGAAGTATGCCGCGCCCTGAAGCAATCGTCCAAGACCGTCGGCATCCCCATTATCATGCTCACCGCCAAGGGCGAAGAAAGCGACATCGTAGCCGGCCTGGAACTGGGCGCCGACGATTATGTGACCAAGCCTTTCAGCATCAAGGTCCTGATAGCGCGGGTGCGCAGCCTGTTGCGACGGCGCCGCAATCCGCCGGCCGATACTGAAGCCACAATCCAGACTCATGACCTGGTGATCAATCCCGGCCGGCACGAAGTCCTGCTCAAGGGCAAGCGTCTGGATATGACATTTTCCGAATTGCGCATCCTGCATTTTCTGGCCAGCCGGCCGGGCTGGGTGATGACCCGCGAACAAATTGTTGACGCGGTGCGTGGCACGGATTACGCCGTCACCGACCGCGCCGTGGATGTGCAAATTGTCGGTATCCGCAAAAAACTTGCGCAGCGGGCGGATTATATTGAAACCGTCCGCGGTGTGGGCTATCGATTCAAGGAGTAAACATGCGCCGCCGGAGCCTTTCATGGAGAGTTTACTCCACCTTCCTGGCTGCCACTCTGTTCGCTCTGGGCGCCATGACCTGGCACACCGCCATTGCCTTCCGTAATTTTCACCAGGATTTCACCGCGGAAGCCCTGCTGAAACGCGCGACCCTGTTTTCCCGTGAAATCACCATGACGGCTAACCTGGCGGATACGGACAGTGTGGATACGCTGTGCAATGAACTGGGCCGGCTGACTGACACCCGCGTGACCGTCATGCTGCCCGACGGGCAGGTGGTCGGCGACTCGGAGGAAGACCCAGGCATCATGGACAACCATAGCTGGCGCCCGGAAATGGCGGCCGCCCTGCAAGGGAAAACCGGCCGGGCCTTGCGTTTCAGCAATACTCTGGAACGGCACATGCTCTACATGGCCATACCCGTCCGGTCGGATGGCGTCATTGTGGCCGTCGTACGCACAGCCACGCCGCTGGAGGTGATTTCCTTCACACTGCGCACCGTGTACCGGCAACTGGCATCCGGCGCATTGCTGATTGCCGTCCTGTTTGCCATGATCGCCCTGTGGTTATCCCGGCGCATCTCGCGACCGCTGGAACAGATGCGCGCGGCCGCCGCCCAGATCGCTCGGGGCGAGTTCAACGTGCGGATACCGCCCAATGATGACGCGGAAATCGGCGGACTGTCCAGGGCTTTGAACGAAATGGCCGGCAAACTGGGCCGCCGGATGGATACCATCACAAGGCAGCGCAATCAACAGGAAGCGGTTTTCGGCAGTATGGTTGAAGGAGTCGTGGCCGTCGATCTGAACCAGCGCGTCATCCACATAAATAGCTCCGCGACCGAACTGCTGGGCCGGCCCCGCGAACAGGCCCAAGACCTTGATATCCGGGAGTTAACTCGTTCCCGGCAGTTGCTGGATTTTCTCCAGACGGCGGCAACCTCGCCCACGTCCACGGAACGGGAGATCATCCTGCACACCGACCGCGACATTCACCTGCAACTGCGCGGCACGGATCTGCTGGACGAACAACAACGTAAAATCGGCGTGGTAATCGTGATGCATGACATTACCCGCCTGAAACGCCTGGAGACGATGCGGCGCGACTTCGTCGCCAATGTTTCCCATGAATTAAAGACACCCATTACCGCCCTCAAGGGCTGCGTTGAAACACTTGCCCAGGACAGCGCCGCCCTGCCGGCCGATTCCCGGGGGTTCATCGACATGATGGATCGCCAGCTCGACCGGCTGCAGGCGATCATTGAAGATCTACTGAGTCTGTCGCGTCTGGAATTTAACGCTGAAAACAACCAGATCCCGCTTGAGTTCACCACAATTCACAGCATTCTGCAGCGCGCGGTGCGTCAGCAGACCGGACAGGCCGACCAACGCAAGATTGCGCTGAAACTGAACTGCCCGGATAATCTGGCGGCCCCCGTCAATGCCCAGTTGCTGGAAGAGGCCGTCGGCAACCTGATCGATAACGCGGTTAAATACAGCGCCGAGCAAACAGAGGTCGCCATCAGCGCCGAAGCCATCGACGAGTCCCTGGTCATCCGGGTGGCGGACCAGGGCCCCGGCATTGAAGCCCGACACCTTGACCGCATCTTCGAAAGGTTTTACCGGGTGGATCAGGCCCGCAGCCGCTCCATGGGCGGTACGGGCCTGGGACTGGCCATCGTGCGCCATATTGCCCTGGCCCATCATGGCCAGGTTGCCGTGCAAAGCACCCCCGGCCATGGCAGCACCTTCAGCATCATGATACCGCGGCGGCAGGAACCGCCGGAGGGCGGTCAGAAACTGGCGGTAATGTCCACCAGTACCCGCTTATAATCCCGCGATTCTTCGCCGGCGCCCAACCCCTGCTGGTCCAGGTATAGCGAAGCGCGCAACACCAGATGCTCAACAATCCTGTAAGCAGCAGCCAGCTTGTGCCCCTTGCCATTGGTGCCGCCACCCCAGGACACGGAATCGGAGAAGGCGCCGACCACCGCATCGGCCTCCAGATAACGGTAGCTGTAGTCCAGTTCCAGCGGTTGCAGCCGGCCGGAGCCGCCCACCCTGATACCCGTCTGGAACCCCTTATTGTCATCATCCGCCTCGATATTGCGCACAAAGTTCCCATAGAACCCCAATGGCAGCCCGGTCCAGGGACAATTAAACCCGATGGAAGCCATCAATTCCAACTCATGGTATTCATCGGCATAGACCGCCTGCACTACCCGGCCCTGATCATCCGTGATTTCTCTTACGGTGTTGCCGTAACCCTTGAAGTTATTGGACCAGTCAATTACCCCGTAGCCGCGCATGCCGCAGACCTTCAGTCACCTGCGCCCCGGCCCTCAACCGCGCCCGGTAACTGCCGCGATTGCGCACCGGCTCATCCTGCGCCCGCGTGCCATCGTAACGCAATCGCAAATCGCCCGAGAATCTTACGGTCTCGACCCAGGCCGGCAGCGATGGAGGCGCGGCCGCATCCTGCGCCAACGCCAGGCCGGCCCAATATCCCGCAACAAGCAAACCGATAAATATTTTTTTCGACATACAGCCTCCCTGGATTTCGGCATAAAAGTCCAACAGGTTATTTAATTGCCCATCAATGTCAACCATGTATTGCGCTTCAGGATTGACTTTTGGTTGAGATTCCGGCAGGAATTATCCGTGGGAATTACATCCCGGCCAAATTAAACCTATAAATACAGGAATGCCAGCATGCCTATCCATCGCCGCGTAATTCTTTGCTGCATATTCCTCGCAGGATTGCTGCCGGCCGGCCGGCTGCCGGCAAACGAGTCCAGCGTCCGCCTGGCGGACCCTGCGGGATTCAAGGCCATCGTGGAAGAAGCCAGCGCGGAAGTGCATCCGCGTTTCTATTACATGCACCGGCGCTTTTCAGAAACAACCACCCAGGAAAGCTCGGCTCTGGGCGGATGGATCACCCTGCGCAGCGGGGCATGGCAAGGGCTGCGTCTGCAACTCACACCTTACACGTCACAACGGATTTACGGCAGCGACAATCGCGATGGCGCCTCATTGCTGGCGCCGGGACAACAGGGCTACACCGTCCTGGGCGAGGCCCATTTGGAATGGACTGGAGCCGGCAACACCGTCAAGTTCTGGCGCCAGTCACTGGAAACACCGCTGATCAACACCTTCGACGTCAAAATGACCCCGGTCACCGTAGAGGCTTTGACACTGCAGAACACAAACATCGAGGGCCTCACACTGACCATGGCGCATGTTTTCGGCATCAAACCCTGGACCGCCAGCCGTTTCATGAGCATGACCGAGGCCGCCGGCATTGAAGCCGACAGCCGCCCGGTGACGCTGGCGGGAGCGCATTTCGCGCCGACGCCCGAACTGCAGATTCAACTTTGGAATTACCTGGCTTACGATTTTATGAATATGCTTTACGGACAGGCGGACTCGACCTGGCAACCACGCCCCGGCCTGGACCTGACGCTTTCGGGCCAGGCGTTGCAGGAAAGCTCGATCGGCGGAGAAACATACGGCGAGTTCCGGGCTTCCATGGCCGGTCTGCAGGCGGCCGCCGGCTGGGCCGGATTGACCCTGACGCTGGGCGGCACGATCACCGAAAACAGCCATGACATTGTCAACCCCTGGGGTTCTTATCCCGCCTTTACCTCCATCATGGAAGAGGATTGCAACACCCGTGGAGAAAAGGCCTGGGTCTTAGGCCTGGCCTATGATTTCCAGCACATCGGACTGAGCGGACTTTCGGCCCTCATCAATCATACCGAGGCCTGGAACAGCGAAAAGGGATCGCTGACCGGCCCTGAACAACTGGAATACAATCTCACCATCGATTACCGCCTGCCGGCCCTGCCGGATCTGTGGCTGCGCCTGCGGGCCGCCAAAGTGGTAAACTCGCTCTCCGATGACGGCCTGGATTACGAGGATTACCGGGCCATCGTGAATTATCACTTCATGTTCTGATGCAGCTTATTGCAGACCGGGATGAGCCCTTCGACTGAGCTCAGGACGGGTGCACCCCGGCTCCATTCATTCAGACCGGGGTGAGGGCGAGCCGGCAAAGCGCCGGATGGTAGCTCAATAAAACATTCTGGGACTCATAAACCATGCAGCGGCAGCCCCACGCGTTTCATTAACAATCAATCCCGGTCCGGGCGGGCAGGCCGCGGTCATAGGGATGTTTGCGGGCGCACATTTCCGTCACCAGATCGGCAATTTCAAGCAAAGACCTCGGGGCATCCCGCCCGGTAATCAGCAATTCGACATGCGGGGGACGGGCAGCGGCAAGATCCAGCAGCGCGGATTCGTCAAACAGGCCGGCTTTGACCGCGCAATTGGCCTCATCCGCTATGACCAGATCATACTCGCCACTTTGCAGAACCCGGCACAATTCGATTAATCCATCTTGCGCCAGACGGATGGACTCGGGATCGGGTTGTTCCAGGATGAATTTGCCGGCGCCGTACTGCCGCAAGGTTACCTGCGGCAGATACCGGCGCAGCGCCTGGATTTCACTGTAGTCACCCTGCTTGATAAACTGCGCGAAGAACACCCGCAAGCCGGCGCCGACAGCGCGCAGCGCCAGCC
>JAIVGW010000041.1 GCA_020201415.1 Lentisphaerota bacterium | reverse complement strand
AGGCCGGACCGCAACGCGAACGCCGTGGCGGCCTGATGGGCTTCATTGCCGGCTGCTGTTTCGGCATCCGCGCCGGCGGCGCCTACAATGACGGCAAGGAAATCCACTGGCGCGAATGGGTGATGTTGATCCCTGTCGCCAACTTCGTGTTCGCCATCTGGAACGGCATCGACGGCGCCAACGGAACGACGACCTCCGACTACGCCACCCAATACGGCACAGCGTTCTATTGATCCGCTGAGGACTGTTTAGCAAAGGATTCCGGGTATGGGCCCGGAATCCTTTTTGGATTTACAGGGGCAATACATGCCTTTTAAAAACCGCATCCTCCTTTTATCCGCCCTGCTATGGCCCGTTTGCGGACAAGCCACCACCGCGACATTGGCCGAACGGATATGCAACGGCTATGAACAGGTAACTTCCGTCTCCTGCATGGCGCGCAAGTCCACCACCGTGCAGGGGCATACGGCCCAGATGCTCAGCCGCATCTATTACCAGCGTCCCAACCGGCTGCACGTGGAAAACATCACCCCTTTCAAACGCCGCATCATGGCCGATGGCGAAAGATTTTATCTTTCACAGGAAAACTGGCGCAAGGGCTATTCCGTACCCCTCGCCAACCTGGATGAAGAATGGCGCATCATGCAGCAGGCGGTTCCCGGCACGGCCATGGAACACCTGTTGCGCCTGCGCGGCATCCCCGAAGAAGAACTGGAACCGGCCGATGGATTGCCGCTGCGCCGGGGCTACCAGGCGCCCCGGGTTTACGTGGTGCTGGCCTGTGACGCGCAAGGGCGCCTGGCCCGGATTGAAATCTTCCAGGGCGAAAAAACCGGCGAAAAAACCGCGACCTATCTTTATGACGACTTCACGGAGGCGGCCCGGGACTGCTGGCTGGCCGCCCGGCAGGAAGCGGAAATCACCATGGGTCAAGAAACATTGCGGGAAATCCGGCGCCTTGACAACCTCCAGATCAATCAACCCATTGCTCCGGCCCTGTTCGACCCGCGCACATTTTTCAAGGATCTCGAGTTCGTGGATAATTTCCCGGCGCTGGAGCAGTAAACCCAGGCCTGTCTATTAGCCGACAAAAAATCATGCATCCACACCTCTCCGGCAAGCTATTGTGTCTCTGTCTGCTTTGCACGGCGGGCTGGGCCGGCGGCGATATGCTCCAATTGCAGCGTGAATTGTTTAAGGAACAGCAGTGGCAGGATTGCCGCATAGAGTGCATGCGGCGCCTGGCGGAACGGACCGATGATTACGAAGCCCGCCTGCTGGCGGCCCTTTCCGCCATGCATTTGGACATGGATGCTCTGCCCGCCCTGGCTGAACTGGGCGTCAATCCGGACGTACCGGATAACATCCGGCTGCCGGCGCGCTTCCACCAGGCCCTGCTGTCATGGCAGACCGGCGATTATCAGCCGGCGCAGCAGGCGCTCACGGAAGTCTTCACCATGACGGACGACCGCGAACTGTTTGCGCAAGCCGGCTGCGCCCTGGCCATGACGCTGCGGATGCAACCGCGATCATGGACACCTCCGCCGGACATTACCGCGCAGTTACAGACCGCATCCGTACTCTGGACACCGGAATTACAGGATACAACCCGCCAGGCGTTGCAATCTCCGCGCACTGCCGGATGCTGCAATCCCGGCCGGCTGCTGATCGGATTTTACCGCACCCAGATCAGACCGGCCATCGGCGATCGCTGCCTGATGCACCCCTCCTGCTCGGAATACACACGCCAGGCATTCGCGCGCCATGGCTTCCTGCTGGGGATTCCCATCATGGCGGACCGCTTTATCCGCGAACCCGATGTGATCAAACACGCGCAAGCGCCGGTCATCGTCGGCAACAAGATTTTTTATGCCGACCCGCTCGACAATCACGACTGGTGGCTGGAGACTTCACCGGACCATTGACTTATGCAAGATTAAAACCCGCACTCGACCATCCCGAATCGACAAACAGCTATATGCAAACACACCGGAAATACAAACGCTCAGGACACCCACCCGGTTTCAGTGTCATGCCCGGCCATCCGCTGTGGACGCCGCTAATCCTGTTGGCGGCCATGCTGCTATTATCCGCCCTGTCCGCTGCGGCCCGTAACCAGGAAATAACACTTCAACTTGCTTTGGAATTGAGCGCTGAGGGCAATACCCAGGCCGCCGCCCTGGAGTTGCGGCGTCTGTCGCTGATGGCGGCGGAACCGGAACAGCAGGCCGGTTATGCCTGGGCCGCCGCCCACGAATACGGCCGCGCCGACTCCTGGGAAACCGCCGACAACCTGCTCAACCGGGCTGAGCAGCATGCTCCGCAACTGGAAATGCCGGTATTGCTGCTGCGCGCCGAAAGCGCTGCCGCGCAACGCAACCTCGCCGAAGCCGACTTTTACTTTCAGATTATCCGGGATAACCCCCGGACCGATGCCGACCTGCGCCGGTACGCCGCCCGGCGCGGGGCCGTGATGTTGACCCGCATGGGCGACACCACCGCCGCGGAACAGGCCCTGGCCACAGTTGCAGATGAGGACAACGGCCTGGCGGCACTCGAGCATTACCGGCAGGGTCGCGACAAAAAACCCATGTTGGGCGGCCTGCTGGGCATTATTCCCGGCCTGGGCTACGCCTACGCCGGCGAGTATGCCAACGCCCTGCGCTCGGCAATTCTCAACGGCCTGTTCATCTTCGGCATGGTGCATACGGCTCAGCACGATCAATGGGGCGCCTTCGCCGCCATCAGCTTCTTTGAAGTCACCTGGTATTCCGGCAGTATTTACGGCGGTCTGGACGCCACCAACCGCTTCAACCGGCGCCGTCAACAATCCTGTCTGGACGGCATCATGGGCCAGGCCGCCTACAGTCCTGATTTTAAACAACTGCCGCTGATTTCATTGCAATTTGAATTCTGAAGGATAGGCTCATGTCTTTATCGGCGCTCACCCGCAAAGCCGCACGCAGCTGGCGCGGAACCTTCGCGCTGGCCGCCCTGATCAGTGCGACGGGCGCCTTCTCCTGCCGGCCGCGCCAGACGGCGCAGTTACCGGTGAGCGTGCCCATCCTGATGTACCATGACCTCAGCGAAGCGCGCGACCCGGCCACGGCCAATGACGTATGGAAAGTCCAGGTGGATGCATTTGAGCGGCATCTGCAATTTTTGCGGCAGCAGGGTTACACCAGCGTCCTGCCACAGGATCTGGCCAGGGCCGCGCAGGGCCGCGGACCGTTGCCGGACAAACCGGTGGTGATCACTTTCGATGATGGATTCCTCAGCAGCCTGACCCATGCCGAACCCCTGTTGCGCCGTTACGGGTTCCAGGGCATTGTTTACCTGATCACCGAACGCATCGCTGACGACGCCGGCCAAAGGCTGCATTATCGCGCAACCCCCTGCCTGACCTGGCCGGAAGTGCGGACCATGATGCAGCGCGGCATCATCACCTTCGGGGTGCATTCGCACACCCATCCGCGCCATCCCTCCGAAACGGAAGCGGAACTGTTGTTCAGCCGCGATCTGTTCCGCGCGCGCACCGGCCGACGCCCGGATTCATTCTGCTACCCGCACGGCCAGTACCACGACAGCCTGGTACGGGCCGTGGCCGCGGCGGGGTTCAGCACGGCCATGATCTGTGATGATGATATCGCCGTCATTGATCATGACACCAACATGTTTACGCTGCCCCGCATCTCCGTCTTCGGCGGCATCCAGCATTATGTGGTGGATAAATTGCCGGCAGCGGTCACCGGCCCGGACCGGGTCGGCGTGCGTGTGCACAATCCCGGCCGGCCGGTGCGCGTGGCTCCGCGCCTGCTGGGAGCGGATCTGCCGCCGGACCGGCAATGGCTGCCGGAGACGCGTCTGGAGTCCGCGCCCCAGGATTGGGTATGGCCGGTGGCGCCAACCGTCGATCACGATAATTTAAGACTGGAGATCTGGGACCGCAATCGCGTCCTGCTGCTGTATGCCGTTCCCTGAAAAGCAGACGGGCGCAGGTAATTTTTTGTCGTTATGAAACAAGATGATCTTATACCCAAAGCCTCCCATTCGGCACATCGGTCAAATTTTCGCCGATTTCGACGCCTGTTGATGGCCGGAATCCTGCTGAGCGCGGTTTACCTGCGTTACGGCGGATTCGACCGGCCACCGGAGATGCATCCCGATCAGCCACGGATTCTGTCATGGATGAACCGGACGGCGGAGGACGGCTACCTCAAGAACACCGTTTATCCCGGGGGCTTCTTCACTCTCTTTACCCAATTCCGCCGGGTGGCGGATGTGTTTATCCAGGCCCATGCCCAATGGCAATACAAACTGGGATATGTTGACCGGCCGCAGACACCGGATCAGATTACCTTTGTCCTTGGCCGACATTTCAACGTCTGGCTGGCGGGAGCCACCTGCCTGCTGGCGGGCATGTTCGCCGCGGTCATCACCGGTTCCCCCTGGATGGGATTATTCAGCGCGCTACTGCTTTGTTTTGTGCCGGATCATGTAATCCACGCCCATTACCTCCAGACAGACATCGCCATGCTCTTCACCCTGACTCTCGCCCTGTGGCTCTGGGCGCTGTATGCTGAACGGCGCCGCACCTGGATTTTTGCGCTGGCGGCCCTGGCTTCCGGGTTCGCCGCCGGCACTAAATACACCCTGTTTTGCCTGGCGCCGCTGGTCCTGATTTTCAGTTTTTACCGCCAGACCGGCCAGGGGCGCTGGCGGCGGGTTCTGATCATGGTCACGCTGGCTTTGCTGTTGTTCGGCGCCGGCTTTATTCTGGCCACACCGGCGGCGCTGGATTTCAGTTCTTTCCGCGCCGGCCTGGCCTGGCAGGGAACCAGGGTTTACGGTGAAGGCGTGACACTCATGGGGCAGGCCCGTGGCGAATCGTTATTGCGCCTGAAGAGCCATTGGCGCCATTTGCTGACCTCCATGGCCACCGTCGGCTGGTTCAGCTGGCTGGCAGTCGCGCTGGGACTGGGCTGGAGTCTGTGCCGTCCGTACCGGAAATTCTGGCCTCTTTTGCTGGGGTTTCCCCTGCTCTACCTTTACTACTATCTTTTCCGCGCCCCCTGGGTTCGCGCCCAGGAATTCATGAACTTCCTGCCCGCCTGGACCGCATTGGCGGGACTGGGATTTTTCCGCCTGGGACAGCTAAAGGG
>JAIVGW010000040.1 GCA_020201415.1 Lentisphaerota bacterium | reverse complement strand
ACCCAGGCGCAGGGACGCCCCCTGGCCGGCCGTACCCTGGGGATCATCGGCATCGGCAACATCGGCAGCCGGCTAGTGCGCAAGGCCGCAGCCCTGGGACTGCGAGTGCTGCAGAACGACCCGCCCCTGGCGGAAGCCACCGGCGACCGGATTTTCCGGCCCCTGGATGAAATCCTGCCGCAGGCGGACATAGTCACCCTGCACGTGCCGCTGAACGGTGACGGCCCCCACCCCACCCGGCAGATGGCCAACCGGGACTTTTTCGCCAAAATGAAGCGCGGCGCGATCTTTATCAACGCCGCGCGCGGCGCATTGCTGGAATCTCAGGCCTTGCTGGCGGCGCTGGATCAAGGACAATTGGATCGGGTGGCGCTGGACACCTGGGAAGGCGAACCGGCCTTCCGTAACGACGTGCTCAATCAGGCGTCTATCGCCACCCCGCATATCGCCGGGCACTCGTTCGAAGGCAAGGCCATGGGCACCCTGATGGTGTATCAGGCCGCCTGCCGACACCTCGGCCGGGAGCCGGACTGGAATTACGAGCACCTGCTCCCGGAACCACCCGTACCGGAACTGACCCTGCCGGAAGGCGATCCGGAGAAGCTGCTGCACCTGGCCACCACCGGCGTTTACAACATCATGGTCGATGACCAGCGCATGCGCGAGCTGGCCGGGCTGCCCGAAGCCGACCGCGCCGCCGGCTTCGAGCGCTTGCGCCAGAAATATCCCATGCGCCGCGAATTCCGCTACACGCGCATTACCAACAAGAACCTCGACCCGCAATTGCGCGAACAGCTCACCGGACTTGAATTCCGACTGGACGGCTGATCCGGCGACATATCCGGCGACGCTGTCGGACGCGCATCACGGTCAATCGGTCAGCTGCCGCACGCGGTGTTTTCCGGCTATGACGGACGCCAGGCGGTCCAGCGCGGCCAAATCTTCCGCAAGCGGCAGGCCGCGGCAGATCACCGGCTCCAGGATTTCCATTTTAAGGCCCTGGCACAGCTCCACCACCTGCTCGGTGGCGCGACTATTCCAGCCGTAGGAGCCGATCAACCCGGCATACAGCAGTTTAGGCTTCAGCGCCACCGCCAGCTTGGCGGCGTAATAGGCCGCGGGATGCGGACCGAGATGTACGGTGGGCGTCCCCAAAATCAGCGTGGCCGCGTCCACCAACGCAATCGCCAGCTTGCCGATGTCCGTCACCGCCAAGTTGAACGGCTTTACCCGCACCTCCTGGCGTTGCAGGGCATCCGTCAGATGCCGGACCATGATTTCCGTGCTGCCGTGCATGGAAACAAACGGCAGGACGACGGTATTGTGCGGCGGCGCCATAACCCAATCGCGATAGGCATCCATGATGAATGCCGGACGATCATAGAGCGGGCCATGGCTGGGCGCAATGACGGCTATATCCAATTTCGCAAGTTTTTCCAGGTGCCCCTTGATCACCGTGCGGAAGGGCATCATGATTTCAGCGTAATAACGCTGCGCCGCTTCATAAACCAGCCCCTCATCGGTGACATACATGTCCGTGGTCGCCAGATGCGAGCCGAACAGGTCGCAGCTGAACAACACGCGGTCTTCCGGCAGGTAAGTCACGATGGTTTCCGGCCAATGCACCCAGGGCATCGCCAGGAAGCGCAGGGTCTTGCCGCCCAAATCAATGGTTTCACCGTCAGCCATCACCCGGATGCGTTCCTCCGCCACATGCAGGTGGTCCACCAGCATGCCGCGCGCCTTGGCCGAAGTCAACACGGTGGCCGCGGGATATTTTTCCAGCACCAACGGCAGCGACCCGGAATGATCCTGCTCGACGTGATGCACTACCACGTAATCAATCCGGGGTACATCCCTCAGTTTCTCGCGCAACTGATCCCAGAAAATCGGATCAACGGTGTCAAGCAAGGCGACTTTATCACGTCCCTTCACCAGATAGGCATTATAACTGGTGCCGTCCGGCAGCGGGATCAGGGAATCAAACAGACGTCGATCCCAATCCACCGAACCCACAAATTCAATTCCATCCATAATTGGCAACGGTTGCATGATTGTTCCTCCGATGTTATCTTGGACATGCATAAAATTGTATTCTTCCGGGCGGTTCAATGCAAAAACAAAAACAATTTTACTCTGCGCTTACGCCACGGCTGCGTCATTCTCGGCGGCTCGCCCCCGCCTTTGGCGCGGCAAGCCGGAGGTTTACCCCGCTCCTAGCGGGGGCTCGCCCTGCCCACAACAAATGCTTATGAAATGGTAGGGCGAGGTCTCCGACCGAGCCGTCTTTCCAGAGAATGACGCAGCCCTGGCGATTACGCCCTGGCACCGCGCTTTTGCAGTTGGTTTGCCCTGAACGTAAAACAAAAGCTTGGGGGGGCGGTAGTGGCTACAGTATGGCCTCATGCCGGCCTACGCCTGCAGTTGTTCGAGGATCCCCAGGTAGATATGCGCGGCCATTACAACTTGAGAGACGGCAACACACTCTTCGCGGGTGTGCGCTCTGGCCAGTTCCCCCGGGCCCAGTATGATGGGCGCGCAGCCTGCCTCACGCAAGAGATTCGCGTCGGAATGACTTCTGAAGGCCCCATGCTGCCAGGGCAGGCGTAAATCTGTAAATACAGTTTTGAGGATTTCCGGCAAAAAACCAGTCTCAGGCAGATCATAGCCCGCGGCCAGCAAGGGAAATTCAACATGACTGTGGGTAAGAGAGCTTTTCTGGAGACAGGCTGCGGCGAGATCATGCAACTGGGCGGCGCAGGATGACAATGCGACAGAGGGCGGTATATGCAGATCGACCCAGGCCTCGCAACTGCCGGGCACGGCAAAGCCGGATTCCGAACTGTGGACGGAGCGGATATTCAGCACCGCTTGCGGGTAGTCTGATTCCATGGTTTCCGCCAGGCGCACCAGAGTGTGCAGCAGATTCAGGATGGCATTGTATTCACGGCAGGCCATGGCGGCGTGGCGGCGGCGGCCGGATGCCTGGATCAGCATTTCAATATATCCGTAATGCTTAAGGCAGGGCGTGAGGTTGGTCGGTTCGGCAACGATAGCCCAGGGGAATCGAACGGACTCGAGCAGAGTACTGGTGCCATCCCCGCTTTCTTCCTCGCCCACAACGAGAAAGAGCGCTGCTTTAGCGGGGGTAAAGCCGGCATCGCGCGCAGAGATAAAGGCCTCGATCATGGCTGCGCAGCCGCCTTTCATATCAGCCGTGCCCAGGCCATGCATGATGCCGTCTTCCGCCTGGGCTTCATAAGATTCAATATCGAAGGCGGGCACGGTATCAACATGACCAATAAACGCCACTTCGGGTTGAGGATCAAAAAGAACTTCGATATTCCAGCGTCCTTCGGTGACGGGACGCAACGTAACGGGCAGATCGTGTTCCATCAGGTATCCGGAGAGAAACTGGACAATCTGCGCCTCTTTGCCTGAGGGACTATACATGTTGACCATGTCGGTCAGGAGTTGTTGGAGTCTGCCGGGCTGAATGGTCGGCATATCAGCTGTTATCCATGTTGAGGGTCATATAAATATGATCGATGGGATTTGTGAAACCCTTGCTTTGGAAAAAGCGTATGGCAGCCTCGTTATCGGCCTGCGTATCGACGAGCATCATGCGGATTTCATGTTTGCGGACGAGCGACCGGAATTCATCAAAAAGGGAAGAGCCGACACCGAGTCCGGCCAAGTCGGGATGCACCCCGAGCCAGATCAAATGGGCGTAATTCCAAGCGGTTCCCGCTTTCTCGATGAGTGACCCGATGATAAAGCCCACGAGTTTTTCTTCGGCGTTGGCCACAAGCATGAATTCCGGCTCTGAATTGAATTGGCTGGTCACGGCATATTCATCCCACGTCCGGTATAGGTTCGAGACAGCCTCGGCGCGGAAAAGTTCTTCGCCGAGGTGGAAGATGGCAGCAAGGTCGTCAATGCAGGCAGGTCGGATCTCGATATTGGAGGTGGTGGCTGTCTGGTTCATGGGTAAAACTATAGAGAAATACCGGGGAAATTTCAACGATTTGTTACGCCAGGGGCTGGCAAGTGTTTTCCGGCAGAAGACATAATGCGCGTCAGCGGGTTAAACCCGGCGAGAGCCGGCCAGCATGCTGAGACTGAACCGAAGCGGACAAGTTATCACCTGAATTTTGTACGAATATTGACGTTAACATCTGTCTGCGTGCGTTCACGCACAGGCAGGCGCCCTGCGCCAAACTTGCGCGGTGCAAATTCCAGATATTACAAAGCGCATTAATTCTCAACATTCTACAAATAATTTGACATTTGATTCCGGCTTTGATTTTCTCCGGTTATGGCGAGGCCTTGACAAATAGATGTAGAGAGTGGCTGGCATCACGTTATGTAGCACGGGGTTGAGCGTCGTGCGCTCTTCCCGGTTGATTCTTTTTGCCAGCATATGTATATTTAATTCCTGCAATGACCGCAAAATCCGGCAACCCGACATTCCCCTTTTTCTGGCGCAATTTTCTCGTTCACGCCGTGGAAGGCGGTTTGTACATGGGCGGCCTGGCGTTTGTGGCCGTCGAAACCATCCTGCCGCCACTGGCAAACCTGCTGGGCGCGCCGATATGGCTTGTTTCACTGATGCCGGTCATGCTCATGCTGGGGTTTTGCACGCCGCCGCTGTTAACGGCCCATCATGTGGAACGCCTTGTTTTTCTCAAACCGATTATTGTTATTACCGGCGGACTGCAGCGACTCCCCTATCTTTTCGCCGGTTTGATCCTGTTTTACTATAATCCGGAAAGACAAACACTGGCTTTAGCCACCGTCGCGCTGACGCCATTTATATCCGGAGTCGTTGGCGGACTTGCATCCACCGCCTGGCAATCGCTTGTGGCCAATACCGTTCCGAAAAACCGCCGCGCCTCACTTTTTGCCGTCCGCAGGTATCCTGGCGCAATATCCCGGCCCACGCGGATACGGCATTCTGCATCTGATCGCTTTCGGATTCCTCGCAGTTTCGTTTTTTGTTTTCACCTGGGTGAGGGAATGGGCGCCACAACCTCCAGCGCACCCGCATCCCCAGACACTCAAGCAAAACTTTGGCTGCGTAATAGATATACTTTCAAAAGATCGTTTTTTCTCGCGCTTTCTGCTTGCCCAGGGCCTGATGAACGGCATTTATATCATGGCCCCTTTTCTGGCCATACATATTCTTGAAACCCTTGGCAAACCAGACAGTTTTCTGGGTCTTTTGGTAGCCAGTCAGATGGCCGGAGGAGTTGCCGGCAACTTCGCCTCAGGCTTTATTGGCGACCGTTGGGGTGGAAAAATTCTGATGTGTTTTGCCCGACTCGTTTTCGTGATACTGGCACTGCTTACGATGATTGTCGGAACCGACGGGCTGGCGCTCTTGATATTTTTCTTGTTTGGCGTTAGTTTTTATCTCGACCGGGTCGGCACAATGACCATGGGCATTGAGATGTGCCCGGAGCGCAAGCGCCCGACTTATTTGAGCATGCTGGCGGCCATCAATATACCTTTCATGCTGTGCGCTTCTTTTACGGGGACAGTCACCCTTAAATTGACCGGAGCATTCGCGATAACCTCAGTTATCAGCATTGTTGCCGTGGCAACGTCCTTGCTGATTTTAATCCCCATCCCCGAACCGCGTTCGATTGACAATCAAAAAGGAAAGGCGCGAGGTTTTGCAAAAGGCTCTCCAGCATGATAGCATTTGCCTGAGGCGCGTCTTTAGGCGTCGCCTCCAGGCAATGGTTGGCAACCCGTCTGTTCGAATAGGAAAAACCGACTCTCGCAAAGGCGCAAAGATCGCAAATTCTGCTTTGTCGGCATGAACCGCTTGATAAATCTTTTGGAGGGCGAAACTGCCTGCCCTGAGCTAAGTCGATGGGTGCTGAGCCACATTACACAAGGATGAATCGTCCAGTCCAGGATTGCAGTCCGCAAATCAAGAATGGCGGAGAGCATTGTTTTCTTTTCGCCGAGATCCTGTATGCTCGAGTCTTTTAGGCTTCATTCCCTTATTGTTCAACCGGAGGTGCGCCACACGAAAACTTTTACCTTCCATACGCTTCCAGCAGTTCGCCCTCGGCTTCCCATATTTCATTAAACATGGCCCGTGCCTGCGCGATCGACAGGACGGCGCCTACACTCGGGTCCATGAGTATCGCCTGGAAGGCGGTCTGTTTGTCGCGTTTGCGGATTGCCTCCACGGCCAGCTCCTGCACATTAATGCTCGTGCGGTTAAGGGCCGCGCATGACGGGGGCAGGGAACCCACCCGGCAGGGATGTACGCCCATGTTGTCAGCCAGGCAGGGGACTTCCACGCAGCATCCGGGAGGCAGATTGTCAATCAGCCCGTCATTCATCACATTCCCGTTGAAACGGATGGGAATGCCCGTGGTCACGCCTTCCATGATCTCAGAAGCATATTCATGGGAACGGACCAGCTCAATACTATCGGCCTGTTCAGTTTTTACGCCCATATCTTTCAGCCATGACTGCCGTTTCGGCTTGACCCGGTCGGCCAGGCTGCCGAACTGCTCCATGACCGGCTGGTCATGCTGGTACCACGGCACATACTCGGACATATGCTGGCTGGATTCTGTCACAAAATAACCGAACTCACGCATGATCTCGAAGCGGATTGGGTTTGTGGCAAAGATCTCGGGGTTCTCCATGGCTTTCCATAAACGCGGCAATGCGTCGCTGCCATTATGCGTGAATTTCAGGAACCAGGCCATGTGATTGATGCCTGCCACCCAGTGTCCGGTTTCATTGTAAGGCACGTCGATATATGAAGCTAGTTTCTTGGAAGTGCCCTGCACGCTGTGGCACAGGCCCACTGTCGGCACATCCGCGTGTTCATTCAGAATCCAGGTCAGGATCGCCATGGGATTGGTGTAATTGAGTATGATCGCCCGGGGTGCCAGCCTGCTGATATCTTCGGCCATGGCTGTCAGTGCGGGGGCCGTGCGCAGGGCACGGAAGATGCCGCCGGGATTGAGCGTATCGCCTACGGTCTGCTTGATCCCATATTTGGCCGGAATGCCGATCTCAAAACTGTAAGGTTCGTCATAATATGCCGGACCGCCGACGGCAACCGAAATCACCACAAAATCCGCGTCCTTAAGCACGTCCGTACGGTCCGTGCTGGAAACAACCCTGGCCGGCAGTTTATGGGTTTTAATTACTTTTTCAATATACGTCTGCACGGTCTTCAGTTTGTTCTCGTCAATATCGCACAAGGCGATTGTGCTATCCTGCAGGGGTTCACGGGAAAGAACATCAACAGATAGGCGGCTCCCGAAACCGCTGCCCGCGCCGATAATCACCATTTTCATGTCGCTCTCCGTAAGTGTGAAGCACCGCTCTTCAATAATTGATAATAATAATAATATTTAATTTGCAAATTATATTATGTTTTGGCATAAAAGGAACGTCAAGGACCAATATTTGATATTACAACCCCAAAAGTGATATTATGGGCGTTTTGTGGAATCACCGGTTTAATGTTAACCCGATCATCCCGGGAATCCCCTCGCCCAACAATGTGGCCGAGCAGACCATCGACGGACCGGCCTACTATTTCGAGGGTGCCCAACGTCCGGCCAGCAACTGGTATATGTATAAATACTCGCTTGAAGGGGAAGGGGTTTTCTGGGACGCGCGCGGGGAGCACCTCATTCCGGCCGGATCCGGGTTTCTGTGCAGGATTAACGACCCGGAAACCGGCTATAAATACCCGGCAGACGGAACCGGTGTATGGCATATCTTTTACTTCACTTTCCAGGGCGGGGACGAACTGGTCAACCGGCTGCTGAATCGATTCGGGCCGGTATATCACCTGGACTCCGAATCCGCGCCCGTCAAAAGCATGCTGACCTTTAAAAAACAGGCAGGCCGTTCCCAGGAAATGCTCCCCGGCCAGGGTATGGCTTTTGTAACGGGTTTCCTGGGGGGCCTGGCAGACGCGGCCATTCAGGAGATGTCGAAAAATGCGGCCGCCTGGCTGGTCAGCAGGCTACGGAGGACCGTGCAGTCAAACCTGGAACAGAATCTCAGTGTTACCGACGTGGCTGCTATCCTGCGCGTGACACCCGAGCATCTGTGCCGAGTATTCAAACAGGAAACAGGAATGACGCCTTTAACCTATATCACCCGTGAGCGTATCCGCCGAGCCTGTGATCTGCTGCGCGACCCGGCTAAATCCGGCAAAGAAGTCTGCGGGCGGCTGCGGTTCGACAATTCCTCGCACTTTGCACGCACGTTCAGACGGGTGACGGGCATGACGCCATCGGAATACCGCCGCCGCGGCGGAATCGTGCTGACATGAGAATTTGCAGGGAACTTAAATCCATCAACCATCCAGACCTGCGGCAGGCCATCGCAGTCGGAATTGAAAAACCCGCGCCGCACGTCCGGTGAAAAAAACGGATGCACGTGCTGATTAACCAGATCGCAAGCCGCCATCGGCACCCAGGCCTCCAGCGACTCCAGATCGCACACGAGCAGGCCCATCAGCGGCGGATCTTCGTTGCCGTCGCCGAAACACGCCCCCGCAACCAGGCGGCGCCCGTCCACACTGATTGAACTCAGCATGTAAAGCATGTAACGCTCATCCGTCAGCGGGCGTAACGCAAAATCATCCTCGATGTCGAACAGCCAGTACTGCTTGGTCGGCTCGGCTCGCAGAAACCGATCCACCGGAGCGTCAATGGTCTGATTTTAAAACTTCAAACAAATTGGGCTAAGGGCCATTGCCTGACCCGGTGGCGCCCATCGAGGGGCCCTATCGCCGCGGCGTATTGCCGCAGGAGTCGTTCGCGATCCCCGAGACGGCGCAGATGCCGCCAGCGTTCCGGACACTGCGGCGTTTCACCCGCTTCCCAGAGAAAAACGCCATCGGCCCCCTGGGCATAGCAGTCGGCGGCCGACTGCATCACGCGGCGGACATCCAGATCGCCTATCGGCGTAATGAACTTGCCGGGATCATCGCCAAAATACACCGCATGCCGGTAATCGGCAGCGAACAGACTGTTGTGAAACTGGCCCAGGCAGCCCCACAGTTCACAGGCTGTCCCATCCGTCCAGCGGCGGTAGGGACCGAGCGCCTGCGGCGCGTAGTGGCGGGAAGTTTACGGCGCGAACACATCTATCAAATTTTCAGCCACCCATTGATCGATGGCATATCCTTGAATCAGATTTTCGTCCACCTGGCCGTCCGCCAGGGACCTTACGCCCATAAACCCCTGGATGGCGAGCGGAATCCTGCGTGATTTGTCAAAGCCGTCCAGCAGCGCGCGCACACGGCGGATGAATTCAGTGATGACCCCGGCCC
>JAIVGW010000216.1 GCA_020201415.1 Lentisphaerota bacterium | reverse complement strand
CCGGCAAGGTTACGACCTCCAGGCCCTGTTGCCGCAGAGCGGCAGCCACGGCGGCATAAAAAGTTTCCAAGGGTTGCCGCCGGGTGGCCGGCTTCAGTTGGTCATAAAGTTCCAGGTAAAAAGGCAACAAACCGACTTTGATTTTTGACATATTGTAAGTCTTTCATTTAATCACGCCGGCGCATCGCCCCAGTCCGGCACGTCGAGGGTCACCCCGTCCTGCAGAGCTGATTTGTGCGCCATGACACCCATGGCCATATAACGCGCCGCCTCCCAGATATTGATCACCGGCTGACGGCCCTGCGCCACCGCCTCCACGAACTCATGCACCAGGTAGGGATGCGAGCCGCCGTGGCCGGTCGGCACAAAATCCATATTCTGCACATCATCAGCATTAGCATCCTGATGCATGGCGTGTTTGAAAGCCGTCTGCACCTCCGGCGGCAGCGGATCAAACATCTCCGCCGGAGTCAGTTTATCGACGCGGGACCGCGCCAGATTCTCCAAGTCCAAGTTTTCCAAGTCCGGCCGCTCAATCTCAAACCAGCGGTTTTCGGAAAAACTGCCGCGCGTCCCCATGATCCGGAAGGTTTCCTCATTCTGTCCCAACAAGCCGGGCGCCTCGCGCATTTCCGCAATGCGCACCACCGCGCCGTTGCTCATCTTGAACAGCGCCATTTCATTGCTGAAGGCATTGTTCTTAAAAAACGGATCGTGGGAACGATTGGCATAGCCGTAGGCGTTGACTTTCAGGGCATGCGCCCGCATCACGCAGACCGGCCCCGCGGTGGAATGCGTGGGATAATGCATGGGGCCACCCCGGTGACCGGCCGCATGGTATTTGCGACTCAACACGCCCCACTCCTGCCCAGCGGCGCTGGCGGCGCGATTGGCATTCACTTTGCGCAGATTGCAATTGGCATCCACATCATGGCAGTACTCGCCTTCCGCGTAAACATAATCACCAAAGGCGCCGGCGGCGGCCTTACGGCGGCAAAACATGGCCTGGGGCCGGAAATAAGTTGTTTCCCCCAGCATGTAACGCATACCGGTGGAGCGCGCTGTGTTGACCAGCCTGTCGCACCACCCCAGAATTTCATCATCATCGGGAATACTGATGATTGGCACGGCGCTGTAAACATGTTTGCCCGCCTGCATGGCCTGCAGGCACTGTGGCGCATGCAGCCAGGGCTGGGTGATGATCACCAACGCATCCAAATCG
>JAIVGW010000273.1 GCA_020201415.1 Lentisphaerota bacterium | reverse complement strand
GCCGAACCGGCAAAATATGTATCTGCTGATTTCCGAAGACGGCCGTCGGTTTGATCAAACCTGGCTTCTGCGATTCAAACGGCTCAGTGACTATACTCCGGGCGCGATGAAATCTGAAGGCGGCCCCGGTTCGGGACCACAGTATTTGTATTCCGATATTATTGGCGAAAGCCTCTGGGTTATTTACAGCATTTCAAAGGAACATGTCGCCGCCACACGTGTGCCAATCGAGGCTATTTCAAAGACAATTAGTTAGCCACCGATAACCCGGCTTCATAAAAACCAGCCTGCATTACGATTGAAGATTCTTACAGGAATAAGCCGTCATGACGCCAAGAGATAATTTACTGGACTTGTACAGACGAAGTGGTTATGCGCACGCCCCTGTCAGATTCGGCCTCTGTCCTTTTCTGGAGGCAAAATACAGGGAAATGGCGGGCGATACGCCCAAGCCGGAGTATTTCGACTATCCGGAAGGATTTGCCACGCAGAACATACCGGGCATCAAGCCGGTTGTGCGCGAGCCGGTTGACTGGACCATTTATTTCGACACGCCCCTGAAGCCGGGGACTATATTCAGCATGGGAAAACATTGTCACGTACGTTTCCGCATGCAAGACTTATAGAGCGGCAGGCGGGTAATCCTCTTGCGCAGGATCGCAACCGCCAACCGGGGAAAACCGTGAACCATGAACACACAGACACGGAAGGGAAGCAGAAAACAGAAGAAAGAAACAAACCAGCATCATAGGAACGCAAACAAATGATCGACGACAGTAACGCGACAACCTACCGTAATGTTCAAGCAACGGATACCGACGGCTGCTTGAAAGAGATTGCCCCGGTGCCGGACGCAAGTCCGCCGTGCTTGGAGACGTGATGGACACCCTCGGATACACGCGCCAGTTCCTGCCGCCGGCCATTCAGCCGTTGCGTGCGGACATGGTTGTCTGCGGGCGGGCCATGACCGTGCTGGAAGCCGATGACGACGGTGGTGAGGGGCCGAATCGGGCCGGCGCGCTGTTCAATCAACCTTTCGGCCTCATGCTGCGGGCGCTGGACGATTTGGGGGAGAACGAAGTCTACATCTGCTCCGGGGCGTCCCCCTGTTATGCGCTCTGGGGCGAACTCATGAGCATGGCGGCGAGAAACCGTGGCGCTGCCGGCGCGGTGGTCAACGGCTACTCCCGCGATACGCGCGGAATTCTCGAAATGGGATTCCCAACCTTCTCCATGGGACGATATGGGCAGGATCAGAGGCCACGCGGCAAGGTGGTCGACTTCCGCTGCCGCATCCGCTTCGGCGAGGTCGTTGTGAAGCCCGGCGATCTCGTCTTCGGCGACCTTGACGGGGTATGCGTCGTGCCGCGGGAGATCGAACAGGAAGTCCTCCCCAAGGCCCTTGAGAAGGCCGAAGGCGAGAGACGGGTATTTAAAGCAATCCAGGGCGGTCTTGGCGCGCAGGCCGCATGGGACAAGTTCGGGATCCTGTGAGTCCTCGCAACATTCAGATTGGATCGCAAGGAACTGAGGAATCGCCAGCAGGGGCACCTGCGGTATTCTGCTAAAAAAAGGAGTAAACTGTGATGAAAAACTCGAGAGAGAGAAGACAACCCAACATTATCCTGATCAACTGCGACGACCTGGGATATGGGGACTTGGCGTGCTACGGCTCCGGACGTAATGATACGCCGCATCTTGACCAACTGGCGGCGGAGGGGGTGCGGTTCACCGATTTCTATGCCGCTTCCCCTGTATGTTCGGCTTCGCGTGCAGCGATGCTGACGGGTTGCTATTCGCAGCGAATCGGCTTTGCCGACTGTCAGGTCCTCCACCCCGGCCAGGCGCAAGGCCTCAATTCGAATGAATCAACCATCGCAGGACAGTTGAAACGAGTCGGCTATGACACCAAGATCGTCGGCAAATGGCACTGCGGCGATCAACCGGAGTTCCTGCCGACCAACCACGGGTTCGACGAATACTTCGGAATTCCATTCAGCAATGACATGGGCCGACAGGTGAACAGGCTTGACAGGCCCCCCTTGCCGCTCATGCGGAACGATGAGGTCATCCAGCAACAACCGGATCAGCGCGGTATTACCGAACGGTATGTCAATGAGTCCCTGCAGTTTATGCGTCGAGACCGAACAGCTCCCTTTTTCCTGTACCTGGCACACATGTATGTCCACGTGCCGTTGTTTGTCCCGAAGCAGTTTCTCGACATCTCGCGCAATGGTGCCTACGGTGGCGCTGTCGCCTGTATTGACTGGGCAATGGGCATGATCGAGGCGGAACTGAACCGATTGGGCATTAAGAACGAGACGCTGGTCATCTTCACTTCTGACAACGGTTCCCGCGCCCGGGACGAGGGCGGCAGCAACGCGCCGTTGCGCGGCACCAAGGCGCAAACCTGGGAGGGCGGACAAAGGGTTCCCTGTATCATGCGCTGGCCGGGAAAGATCGCCGCGGGGACAACCTGCGAGGGAATCGCGTCATCCATCGATCTTTTTGCCACCCTGGCTGAGCTCACCGGCGCGCCGTTGCCGGTGGACACCACGCTTGACAGCATCTCGCTGGCGGACACCCTCCTGAACGGCAGTCCGACCAGACGGAATACCTTCGCCTTCTACCGGAGGGCTGACCTTGAAGCTGTGCGTAAGGGAGACTGGAAACTGCATTTCTGCAAACCCGAATGGTCCACGGAGGGTGCAGTAACCAAGGGGAGTCCGGAACTCTACAACTTGCGCAAGGATGTGGGCGAGACCAACAATGTTTACGACAAGCATCCTGAGATCGTCACAGAGCTTGAGATGGCGGCCGAGGAGTTCCGTCGCATGTTCGGCGATCGCCGGCTGAACCGCGCAGGCACCGAGATCCGCGAAGCGGGTGCGTGTCAGAATCCCAAGCCGCTGACCGAATACGACAAGAATCATCCCTACATGATTGCCTACTACGATCTGGCCGACATGCCGACCATGAGCGGTTAAATCGGGACGAGGAGAATATCACTTATGACCACTCAACAGAATGTTAATGTAAAGCTCGCGCTGCCAGTGCCCGAAGATTATGAACGAGAGGGGATAAAACCGGAGGAACGAATTGTCACGCTCGATTACAACAGGTTCCAGGTGATATCGAATCCGAGGCTGATGCTGCATATTGAAAATAATGGAGATGCCGATGAAAAGATTGTCATCGTGCTGGCCGGGCAAAGAGCTTTAGGCATGGATTATGCATATATCAAAAAACATGGAAACTACGCATGGACGCCCGTTGCCGGTCTTTCGGACGGCAAGAAAGTATTTGTCTGGCTGCATATCCCGCCAGGGCTTACGGAATTTTCCATGCTTCCGCCCTATTCGTATGAAGATTGCGAAGACCTGGTAAAAAGGATTTCAGACAATCCCAAGGTGACCGTGACGGTTCCCGGCAAATCGGCGGAAGGACGTAATCTCTGGTTATTGAAAATATCCGAGCCGGACACCAACGAGGAGCAACGCGCTCTTAAACGAAAATGCCTGATCGCTTCCAGGGCCCATGCCGGTGAAACGGCCGGCAATTACTGCGTTGAAGGTATTTTGAACTATCTCTTTACAGATAAACACAGAGCTGATATGTACCTTCAAATGTTTGATATTTATATCTGCCCCATGCTTAATCCGGACGGCGTGGAAAACGGGGTCAGGCGGCATTTTGAAAAACGGGCTGATCTGAATCGTGATATCGAAACAAACAAACGGATGGCGGGATCTGAAAACGATCCCGAATTACTATGCCACTTCAGGATTATAGAAGAGCTGCAGCCGGATATCTATGCTCAAATCCACAACTTGTACGGAGAGAAGCACCGGGATATTCTTTTGATGGCATCTCCTGAACATGCTGAAATTTTTTATGGATTCATGCCTTCCATGGAAAAACATCTGAAACTTTTCGGAGTTGCCATGGGCAATGAAGGAAGTATCAAGAACTTTTGTCATAAAAGAGATCCATCCTGTGTCGCCTGCGAATTTGAATTTCCCTGGTTTGGGCGCAATCCGGAGGATATGCGGGAAGTCGGGAAGATCGCTCTGGAGGCATTGCTGAACACGAAAATATGGGTCGATCAGAATCCGAAAGGGGAATACCACTGCGTGCACACGCTATGTGGTCAATTAAAGGATAAAAAACGTCAACCATGCTCATGACACGCAACCATAAACGAAAAGGAACGCAAGAGATGACATCAACGAGGAAACAGAGGTTTTGCTGGAGTTTGACTCTCGCGCTGGTCATGCTGGGCGCGCTGTTTGCACGGGCGGAATTGGATGAGGACGCCTTCATCGTTGAGGGCGGTGAGGCCAATGCTGAAATCGTCATCGCCGAGAAGCCCGCGCGGACCGTGCGCCTGGCCGCGGACGACCTGCAAAACTACATCCAAAAGATGACCGGCGCGCGGCTGCCGATCGTCACCGAACCCAGCGGCGAGAGGATCGTCAAGCTTTTCGTCGGGCGCAGTCCACGCACCGACGAACTCGGCATAACCACCGAAGGATTGAAACATGGGGCCTACCGTCTCGTCTCGGGCAACGATTGGCTGGTCTTCATCGGCGACGACACGGATTTCGTCCCGCCCGAGATTTGGGCGCGCCGCGGCGGCGACGCAAATGAATATGAGCGAGCGCAGAAGGAGTGGGAAGCAGCGGCCGGCGGCCCATGGGGAATACCGGCTAATGGCCGGTTCATGTGGAAGCAGCGTCGCCGTATTCCGGCAACCGTCGGCCTGCCCGACGCGGCTCCACGCCCCGGCAAGAGCGAGACGTTCGAAATGTGGACCTACGATGAGCGGGGATCGTACAACGCAGTCGTCGCCTTTCTGCGGGATCTCGGCGTACGCTGGCTGATGCCGGGCGAACTGGGTGAGATCGTGCCGCGGATGGAATCGATCGCCCTGCCCCGGATCGATCAAACCGTGCGGCCCGACTTTGAAATCCGTGCCTTCTCTCACAATATGAACGAGTGGACCTACCAATTAGGGGCGCGGGATCCGTATAGAGCGGGGACTGAGCATGGCATCGGCCTGTTGCAGCGGCCTGAAATATTCGCCGCTCATCCGGAGTGGTTCGCCATGTACGGGGGTAAACGCGACATCAGGCAATTCTGTTACGCGAGCGAGGGTCTGTTCCAGGAAATGCTGCGCTGTGTCCGTGCCCAATTCGAC
>JAIVGW010000039.1 GCA_020201415.1 Lentisphaerota bacterium | reverse complement strand
GTGGTTATGCTCACGTCGTAAGACATCGTGCCCGAACCGATATTAGCCACCTGCAGTTCCGTAGGCAGCGCAAATCCGCCCAGGCCGGTCTCGGCCTGCAACTGGGAAGGACTCACCGCCAGCCGGGTTTGCGGAATGGCAGAATTTACCAGCATTAAAAAACACGGCAACAATGCAAAGACAATGCGTTTCATGTTAAAACTCCCATGATGGCAGTACTCGTGAACGCCATCGTACACACATTCCCCGTCGGGTCATCCATTCTCCCGGCCAGACCCAACGGTTACAATTATCATTACATGAGCATACCAGCACAAATAGTTGATGATGTCAAGTTATTTAACGCCGATTTTGATTGCAGACCGCTCCGTTGCATACCGGACTTTGCAGATGCAACACGGCGGAATCTGCTCTGCCAACATCAATTTCTGCGCCCATGCCGTGCTTGGCTTTTATCTTTCTCAAAGCATGAGCCCGGCGGGCGGCGCCGTGTCATCATTCCACCAACGGGGTCGGTCCGTGGCGAGCCGGGCTATCTTCTTGGCAGTCAACCGGATACCCTGAGCCTTGACGCTCTTGACCGCAATCCGGCCCAGGGCGAAAAGCTGTTGATGTATTTTCTGTCCTTTAGCCGGCGCGTACTTGAGATAAACATCGTCCACCGGTTGATCGGCAAACAGCAGGGAGCGCGAAGTTTCGGGAGCGCAGCGATAATCCTTCTCCATGATCACCCCGCCGAAGGAAAAACGCTTTACATAAGTGAAATGATCCATGGTATATATCAGGGTCACCAAGCATTCCCGGTCATATTTAGCCAGATACAGCAGCCGATCGCCCACAAACAGCTTGGCCGGCGGCTGGAGCACCTTGTAACGGCAGTCATCCCAGACATAAATCAACTTGTCGTATGGCGAACAATGCAGAACGGATTCGCCTTTCACATCGTAACCGAAGTATCCCGACTGACGATCGTAAAAAATCTCCAATTCGCGGGCAGTCAGCTCGCGCACTTCAATAGTCCCGAACCCGGTGATCCTGGTGCAGCGGCCGTGCGGTTCGCCATATTCCGTCAACAGGCGTTTAAGATAGCGGATGGCATAGGCTTGCAGTCCGCCAAGATTTTTTTCCACCTGCCGCAATTCCAGCAAAATGCCTTCAATATCCTTGCGGTTTTTGTCGATGTCGAACTGTGAAATACGACGGATGCGCACGCCCAGCAGCATCTCCACGTCTTCCGCACTGATATCCCTGGTCAGCTGCGGACGGAAAGGCGCCAGTCCGTCCAACACAGCCTTGGTTACCGCCGCGCCTGTTTTGCAGGATTCGATTTTCTTGTAAATCCGGTTTTCCACGAAAATCTGCACCAGTGTCTTGCGATGGATATCTTCCAGCAAATTGTGCTTTTTCAATTCCAGTTCGCGCCGGAGCGTCTGCAAAAGGCGTTCCGTGTTTTCGATCAGAATGTCATCAACATTGGTTTCAACCGGCCGGTTGGCGCGCAGGACAATCGCGCGGCAGCTGATGGACACCTCGCAACTGGTGAAAGCATACAAGGCCGCCATGGCTTTTTCCGGATCGGCGTCCGGCTTGAGGACCAGTTCAACTTCCACCTTTTCCGCAGTGAAATCAGTAATGCCCTTGACCGGCACCTTTTGCCGGCGCACGGCATCTTCAATCGAGGCTATCAGCGTTTCCGTCGTCACCCCGAACGGCAGCTCATTTATCACCAGTTTCCCGGGCTGGCGGGAGTCCATTACAGCGCGCAGCCGCAGCTTGCCGTTGCCTTTTGCGTATTCGGAAACATCCATCAATCCGCCCTGGGGAAAGTCCGGCAGAATACAAAATTTCTTTTTCTGGATTATGGCTATCTGGGCTTCCAACAGTTCCTTGAAATTATGGGGCAAAATACGGGTGGAAAGCCCCACGGCAATGCCTTCGGCGCCCAGCATCAGCAGCAGCGGTAATTTCACCGGCAACAGCAATGGCTCCCGGTTGCGCCCATCGTAACTGGGCACAAAGTCCGTGACGGCATCGTTGAACACTTCTTCGCGGGCCAGGCTGGTCAGGCGGCATTCGATATAGCGGGCCGCGGCCGCGCTGTCGCCAGTATAGATATTGCCGAAATTGCCCTGCCCCTCGACCAGGTACCCGCGGTTGACCAGCGCCACCAGCGCGTCGGTAATGGATGCATCGCCGTGCGGATGGTATTGCATGGTGTGGCCTACGATATTCGCCACTTTTACGAACCGTCCGTCATCCTTTTCATGCAGCGCATGCATTATCCGGCGCTGCACAGGCTTCAACCCATCCTCAACACAGGGAATGGCCCGATCGCAGATAACATACGAGGCATATTGCAGAAAATTGCCGTCCACCAGCCGTTGAAAAGCGCCATGGCCCAGATCCGGGGCGCGGCCAGCCGGCGTCTCTGCGGCCGGTGTTCCGGCGACAGGAGCAGCGTCCGGCGCTGCAGCACCGTCAAACGCCAGTTCCGGCTGGTTGTCCTGATTTTTTTTCTTCATATCAATCGGCCTGAGATATCCACGGTGGCATCAGACCTGTTCGCGGTCAACAATCAGATTGGTCATGATGTATTCCCGGCGTTCCTGAGTGTTGTTGCCCATGTAAAAACTGATGATCTCATTGACAGCATCCTCGCCTTTGGTGAGCACCGGCGTCAAGCGCATGTCATTGCCGATGAAGGCCTTGAACTCGCCCGGCGAAATCTCCCCCAAACCCTTGAACCGGGTGATCTCGGCGTTACGGCCGATTCGGCGCAATGCATCCTCCCGTTCCCTTTCCGAGTAACAGTAGATGGTCTGGCGCTTGTCACGGACCCTGAAAAGCGGAGTTTCAAGGATATACAACCGGCCTTCATCAATCAGTCGGCTGAAAAAACGCAAAAAATAAGTGATAATCAGGTTGCGGATATGCAGTCCGTCCACATCGGCATCCGTTGCCAGGATCACCCTGCCGAAGCGCAGATTATCCACCGTCTCCTCGATATTGAGACTGCACATCAGATTGTACAACTCGGTATTCTTGTAAAGCGCGTCACGATTCAGATTGCAGACATTCAAGGGCTTGCCCTTGAGGGTGAACACGGCCTGGATATTCGGATCGCGGCAACTGACAAGCGACCCGGCCGCCGACTGCCCTTCCGTCAGAAAAATCGATGATTCCGCACCCTTCTGCTTCTTCCGGTTGAAATGCACCTTGCAATCCCGGAGCTGGGGAATGCGGATGGCCACGGTCTTCGACCGCTCCCGGGCCATCTTTTTGACCGACTGCAGCTCATTACGCAGCTTCCTGGTTTCCTCCAGCTTGGCAATCAGCTTTTCCGCCTGACGGCTGTTGCGGTGCAGTAGATCTGCGGTGACCTCCTTGACCTCGGCCACCAACGGCGCCCGGATATCCGTATTGCCGAGCTTGTTTTTGGTCTGGGACTCAAAGATCGGCTCCTTGATCCGTACCGCAATGGCGGCCACCATGCCCTCACGGATATCGTCACTGGTGAACCGTTGGCGGGAATATTCGTTGATGCCCTTGAGCAGGCCTTCACGGAAGGCGCTCAGATGAGTGCCGCCATCGGTGGTAAATTGGCCATTGACAAAGGAATAAAACATCTCATCAAACCGGTTGGTATGCGTGAAAGCCAGTTCCAATGACTTGTCACGAAAATACAGGGGATCGTAAACTTTTTCAAACTGGCTCTCATGACGGATCAGGTCCAGCAGTCCATCCCGGGCGGCGATGGGTTGACCGTTGAAATTCAGGATCAGGCCGGCATTGAGATAAGCGTAGAAACGCATGCGCCGCTGCAGCAGTTCCTCCCGGAAGGCAAACACCTTGAAAATTTCAGGGTCGGGCACGAACTCGATGTAGGTGCCATCTTCCGCCGCCCCATCCCGTCCGGAAGTCTCGGCTGTTTTCCGGCCACGCTCAAAGCGCGCCTCCACAAAACGGCCTTCACGGTGGCTGCGCACGACAAAATAACTACTGAGGGCGTTAACAGCCTTGGTGCCGACTCCATTCAGACCGACACTGAACTGGAACACATCATCGTTGTACTTGGCGCCAGTGTTGATTTTGGAAACACATTCCACCACCTTGCCCAGGGGAATGCCACGTCCGTAATCACGCACTGTGACCCGCTCGCCCTCCACGTTAATATCAACTTTCTTGCCGTGGCCCATGATGAATTCATCCACGGCATTATCAACGACTTCCTTGACCAGGATATAGATGCCGTCTTCGTACTGGCTACCGTCACCGGTCCGGCCGATGTACATACCGGTACGCAGCCGGATATGCTCCAGCGACGAAAGGGTTTTCACCTTGCTTTCGTCATAGATATGCGCCTTGGAGGGTGCTTTAATTCTGGACATAACCACGACCTCAAAACCGCCAGCCGGCAACGGAAGATTGAGCAACAAAAAGCAGAAAGGGCAGATATTGCAAAAAAGCCCCGCGGTTGACAAGAAGTTTATGCAACCTGTCAGAGCGCACAGGAGGACTTTCAGGCGTTCTTGATCTGCCCGCGTACACGATGCGCCATGCGTGTGAATTATATTACAAGTATTCCCCGGAGCGGAATTCGTGAGAATTCCGGCACATACGCTCCACGGCCTGGACACACCCCACCGGAATGTTTACACATTCCGCTCCGCCGAGTATGCCCGGAGCGGAATTCGTGAGAATTCCGGCACATTCTGCCAGGAGCGGAATTCGTGAGAATTCCGGCACATACTCCACGGCCTGGACACACCCCACCGGAATGTTTACACATTCCGCTCCGCCGGGTATGCCCGGAGCGGAATTCGTGAGAATTCCGGCACATTCTGCCCGGAGCGGAATTCGTGAGAATTCCGGCGCATACGCTCCACGTCCTGGACACACCCAAACCGGAATGTTTACACATTCCGCTCCATAAGCAAACCCGCACCCTACCCCAACACCAGCTTCGATTGATAAGAAATCGCTTTTCAGGCAACCTGTTCACTTGCCCGCTGGAACCAGCATGAAGAGGCACCTGCATCTCGGAAATGGTGACAAGTTATATACTCGGAACACTTGGTAAAAAGCTGTTTGTTCTGAAAAACCCATGGACTGAAACAGATTATTTAGCAGGGCATTCGCGTTCTCACAAGCGCGCCTAACGCGAACAGCATCCGAATTGTAGATGCTTGTCTTTGGTTGAAGGTAGCAGAAT
>JAIVGW010000272.1 GCA_020201415.1 Lentisphaerota bacterium | reverse complement strand
GGACGAGCCTGAGCCCGTGGAGTGTTCGCGCTACCAGCCGGAAGAACAGGTTGATCTGGTGTTGTCTTTCATCGGGCGGCAGTCCTCCGCGGATTCGCCCTGGTGCATGTTTCTTTCCTGGGGGCCGCCGCATGGCCCGTTCGATCCCCCGCCGACCTACCGGGCGGCGCACGACGGCAAGCCTTTGCGCGCGAATGTGCCGCCGGGGGAAGGAACGGACTTCGCGCGGAAAAACCAGCCCGGGTATCATGGCTTGATCGCATCACTGGATGTGTCTTTCGGCCGGCTCATGGACGGACTGGAGGCGAGCGGGCAGGCTGATAATACTATCGTGGTATATACGTCGGATCATGGCGAAATGATGGGCAGCCAGGGCTGCCGGGCCAAGCGCTGGCCCCATGACGAATCGATTCGCATTCCGCTGATTGTCCGCTATCCGGATGTGATTCCTGCCGGGACGAGCACGGATCAGCCGGTTTCCGCCATGGATTTTTTCCCGACGCTGTGCGATCTGGCGGGGCTGACAGTGCCCCCGGATCTGGACGGGGTTTCCGCCGCAACGTTATTCAGGAACGGACGGGATGAACACCGTGAGGAGTTTGCCTACTGCCCGATGCATTACGGGCATGTGCCCTGGCCGGGCTGGCGCGCCGTGGTCAATGCCCGCTGGACCTACGCCGAAACCATCGATGGTCCCTGGGTGATGTTTGACAACCTGAATGACCCACTGCAAATGCACAATCTCGTTAACATCCCGGCGGCCTCATCCGATCTTCAGTTTCTGCGTGATGTGTTGCGGACGAAAATGCAGGAAGCCGGGGACAGCTGGGATTTCCGGCTCGACACCGGTGATTTCCGCAAGTGGGAAGCGACACGCAAATAACACGGGCGGTGGGGGCGGACCCGCGCAAGTGGTTTAAATATAGCAAGTAAAAGACATAAAAAGGCTTTGATCGTATTTCAAACAAAAACATGTTTAAACCGCATAAATACAACTTTTACACAGGTCAAACCCCAGCCCTCCAATGAGATTGAATGACTATTTGCAGATTGACGAATCGGCTCTCACCCGGTTTGAAGATATCTATGTGCGGTATCGGCGTCTCTATGAGGAGCCGGACGGGTGCTACCCCATGATTATTGTGAAGACACCCGTGCAGGGTATTCCTTCGTGGGAAGATCGTCTCGCTGACCCAATGGTGATGCTGCGCGCTGAACTCGATGCGCTCAGGCCCCACTTAGCGATAGGAGATGATCGCGTACCGACTGTCCGTGTTCAATTCGGGACCGCCCAGGTTGCGGCCGCGTTCGGCTGCAAAATCGTTGTGCCTGAGAACAATCTCCCTGCTGCTGGTAGTCATGTGTTGACTGAAGCCGTCGATGTCCATGAACTCGCGATCCCGTCCCTTGATTCTGGATGGTACGGCAAGCTCAAAGAGTGGACCGAATTATGGAAGGAGAACCTTCCGCAAGGAGTTCATATCCAGCATCCGGATATACAGAGCGCCTTCAACTCCGCCCACTTGATCCGCGGGAATGACATCCTAACGGACTTCTATGATCATCCGGACGAAGTCGGTGTGCTGCTGGACAAGGTAACGGATTTCATGATTGGGATAACACGGCACACCAAGGCGATGATCAGTTATGATCAGGAATGGTTCTTTGATTGGGGCTCCTTGTGGAAGGGTTTTGCTCGAATCAGTAATTGTTCCATGCAGATGATTTCACCCGAGCTTTATCGTGACCATGTTCTGCCGCGTGACATCCGGTTCTTCGAAGCAATTGGTGGTGGGCGGATGCATTACTGCGGGATTACGGATGCCGTAATTGACGAGTTCTTCAAAGCACCCCGCATTACCGGGCTTGATGTCGATTGCAGGAAGCATGACTTTTTCGCCATCTGTAAACAGACTGGGGACCGATAAAAAGACAGAATGACACCATAGAACTTATCACTCACAAGTATTTCAGTATAGTGGCCTAAAAAAACCAAGGCACACCTTGTAAAATGAAATGAACACACATATTACATTGCTTGCAGGGATGCTGCTGGCGACCGCGACAGGCTCCGTAGCTTCCGAGGCTGTAATTCTTCTTCACGGACTTTGTCGAACCGATCGCTCAATGACCAGAATGGCGTCGGCACTGGAAGCGGCAGGTTATTTTGTCCTCAACGTAAACTATCCGTCACGTACGTCTGCTCTTCAGGATTTGGCAGAAACCGTCATTCCCAATGCACTTGCTCATTCCGCGGTCACAGATGCGTCTAAAGTTCACTTTGTTACGCACTCCCTGGGCGGCATCCTTGTTCGTCAATATCTCAAATCCAACTCCATTGAGCATTTGGGAAGGGTTGTGATGCTTGGCCCTCCCAATCAAGGCAGCGAAGTCGTAGACAAGCTTGGCGATCTCGCGCTTTTTGAAGCGATCCATGGGCCAAGCGGCAAACAACTTGGCACCGCAGCGGACTCAATCCCAAATCAATTGGGGGCCGTGAATTTTGAATTGGGCATAATTGCCGGGGACCGCTCGATTAACTGGATCAATAGCTTCACGATGATTGCTGGCCCTGACGACGGCAAGGTCTCCGTGCGGCGGACCAAGGTGACGGGAATGGCGGACCATATTGTCATTCACGCCACTCATCCGTATCTTATAAGAAACAAACAAGCTATCCGTGAAACCATCCATTTTTTGGGCACCGGCCGATTTCATCAAAGGAAAGAACAACAATAGAACATGAATCGAGCTCAGAGGCATTCCATGATTCCATTTTTCCATGGGAGGCTATCCGACAGATATCATTTTAATTTGGAAGATCGCAGGACCATCTCGCAACATCCCCGAGGCAGCGTTCCAAATGTGACGCTGTATGCTTTTGCAGCTATCTGCTTTGCAATAGTCGGAGTCTATTTCTTGCGTGATTTGAAAAGCAAAAACTTTAAAGATTAACTGAACTCAAAAGAACGGATCGTCCAACCAAGCCCTTGACCCGACTTCGGGTTATCCGCGCCGCTTCGCTCTGCGACAAACCCGAAGCAGGTCAGGGCTGACGTTAAAAGGGAAAAGAATGAAATGTATCGTACTGATCATTGCTGCCGTTGCCTTACTCGTCGGGTGTCGTGATGAGCCTGTAGAAGCAACATCCAACTCGTTGCTTGTCATCGCCCCGTACAAGCATGCGGGAACGTGGGTCTTTGACGAGCCCAGCCGTGGGCTCAAGCAAGAACCGTTCGTTGCTGGCATTCCCCAGATGATGGACAAACTTGTCGCCGATATTCCCGACGCGGATCAAGGGTTCCGACTCATCTTCTCTGCGCAGGAGTTCCCGGGGTACACCCACAAGCTGGAGTGGAAGCGGAAGGACACGAGCGGGAACTGGTACTATTGTCCGCAATTTAATGAAGAGGGCTGGCTATGCCCAGCCCTTTTCAAGTTCTTCAAGGAAGCACCTAAAGATATCTATGTCAAAGCGGAAGCCAAATAAAATTTTTGATGCAGAGGGTTTTGGTTTCAAGGCAAAAATACTGGCTGATTCAATTATGAACGTTATCCAAACATCTGCTGACAAAAGAGGTTCAGCCGGAATATAAGCTCTTGATAACGAATCGTTAATATGTAGATATCTAAGATGTGCAAGATGCGTCTCTGCGGGCAATGGCCGATCAGTGTTGGATAGATATATTGAAAGTCGAGCCGTGCCCCTTAATACAAAGCACCCACCGATTATCCTTGTTTTCCCACCATCAACACCATATTCTGCACTTAAAACCAATAACACGAAGAGCCACCATCGTCAGCCAATAGCCGTTATTGCAATAGCTGCTGGCCGATGAAAAAAAGGAGAAACAAATATGAAAGTCCGTGATCTATTGAAAATCAAAGGTGATCAGGTCATTACAATCAACGAAGAGAAGGAGTCCGTTGAAGCGCTGGCTAAGCTGATCCATCATGGAGTGGGATCGCTAGTTGTAACGGCGCCGGACGGAAGCATTTCCGGTATCCTCTCAGAACGCGATATTCTCCGACAGGTGCACGCCGGCAATGGCAGCCTTGCTCAGTGCAAAGTGAGGAAACTTATGACCCCTAAAGATAAACTCATAGTCGGCACCGATGACGATGATCTGGACTATGTGATGACGGTTATGACCAACAATCGTATCCGTCATTTACCGATCATCAAGGAAGGAAAACTAGCGGGCGTTATTTCTATCGGCGACATTGTCAAAAGCCAGTTGTCAGCCATGAAGCATGAGAACAAGATGCTGGAGAACTACATTACTGGATCCTATCCTGCGTGAGGTGTATAGTCGATTCGCTGAATCCGTAAATATCTCCGTATAAAAGATGATGTGTACCGGAAACGAAGTCAGATTTATCATACCGGGAAAGGAGAACCAAAAATGCGTATCGTATTATCGTGGGTTTCACTGCATCTCTTGGCGGTCACGCTCGCGACGGCCGGAACGATCTCAGTAAGCGACCCTGTGGGCAATCCAGTGCAGGATGCCGAAGTGGTCTTCGTTCATCCAGTTAAAAAGTTGTACAAGACCGGGCAGACTGATGAGAACGGGAAATTGGACTTAATGTGGGAGTCCAAGGGGTCGGTTGTCGTGTTCTGCGCTCACCCGGACTTTAGGGCATTTCGCAAGAGTGGCCACAACCCCGACAATGCGCTGGAGATCACACTCCGTAAACAGCAGGATACGGGTTCTGTAGTCTGCGCCAATGGCACGGGATATGTGCCGGGCTTGACCGGGCGGATTAGCCCCATCCACGACACCTATAATCGCCTCTACATATATGCAGACAATATCTCGATCAATGACGGAACGCAGCAACCAGTTCCATTCCAACTCGGCCGACGCCTCAGAGCGGAAGATCAAGAGGGCAACCAGTTTGAACTTACGGTTGTTGAAATCATCGGGAAGACGTCGCTGATTGAGTTCAAGAAGCGGAAATGAATTCCCGGCGGCACCATACGTCGCTGCGCAAAGCGCACAGACGCCTGTGCGGGAAAGCGTGCCTCCCCGTCCGCTGCTGATGCGTCTGATGTTCAACCGGACTATGAAACATCACGAGACGCAATACTGGAGTCCGGACTGATTCTGCTGTTTGTTTTATGCGGCTAATGTCCGCTTGACGTGTCACCATGAGGCGATGCACCCAGGCGCAGCGTCCGGCGTATCAAGCTGCCGAGGGTGCGGTCGAGGTTGACGATCTGATGGAGACGCCAGGATCGTGGCTGTGGGCAGCGGATCGCCCCCATATGTTGCAGAGAACCATGACCGCCAATGAAATCTTTGCTTTTATCCAGGATTTTCTTGACGAGATGGTGATGCCGGATGACGCGTCGGCTCAGCCGTCGCTCCGCACGGCGGCGGCCAGTGCGGCAATATGTTCCGGCGTGGTGCCGCAGCAGCCGCCGATGATGTTGGCCCCGGCTTCCAGCAGAGCCGGCACCCGGGCGGCCGCATCCGCCGGTTTTTCATTAAAAACCGTTTGGCCGTTCACCGATTGCGGCGCGCCGGCATTGGCATGCACCAGGATCGGCGCCTGTGGCGCGGCGGCGCGCATTTCGCGTACCACGTCCACCATGGCATCGAAGCCGTTGCCGCAATTCGCGCCGATGACCTGGGCGCCTTGCTGCAGGCAGAATTCCGCGGCCTGGGTCGGGCTGACGCCCATCATGGTGCGGTATTCGCCCTTGGTATTGCGCTCGAAGGTCAAGGTGCATACAGCTTCCAGCGTGGTGTTTTCACGCACGGCGCGCAGGGCCAGGCCGGCTTCCTCCAAGTCGGACATGGTCTCAATGCAGGCGACATCGGCGCCGCCTTCCGCGAGGGCCAGGGCCTGTTCCTTGAAAGCCTGGTACAGATCGTCCGGCGTGACATCACCCATTAGCAGCATCTTGCCTGTCGGCCCCATGGAGCCCAGCACCAGCCGTTCAGGGCCGGCGGCTTCGCGTGATATGGCCGCGGCCGCCAGATTGATTTCCCGTACCCGTTCGGCCAGACCGAAGAATTCCAGTTTGTAGCGGGTGCCGCCAAAACTATTGGTCTCGATCATGTCGGCGCCGGCTTCCACGTAGGCGCGCGCGATGGCCAGCACCTTGTCGCGGTGGGTCAGGCACCACAATTCGGGGCATTCGCCGGGTGTCAGGCCGGACTGTTGCAGCATGGTGCCCCAGGCGCCGTCGGAAATCAGCGGTAGGCCCGCCTTCAGTTTCTGGATTATACTCGGCATGCATGTCTCCTTTTTGTATAACATAGATTACCTCATCAGGACGGTCAATTGATTTATGAATTTATCGCGCGCCCGTGGATCGCCAGGGCTGCGTCATTCTCGGGCAAGACGGCTCGGTCGGAGACCTCTCCCTACCATTTCATAAGCATTTACCGTGGGTAGGGCAAGCCCGCCGGGCGAGCCGCCGAGAATGACGCAGCCGTGCGTGGATCCCAGACGCCCAGAATGCGCGTTTGACATTGGCGGGGCGTCCGATTATGTTATCGGATTTCCGTGCGAATGGCATGGGGGAACTTCTTCTTACAACCAATGTCCTGCGGGGCCCGGCGGGAGCGGATTGCGATGATTTTGATTATTTTGCTGATAGTTCTACTGTTGTGGTGGCAATGGCGCGTGATCAAGGGGCTGGAGCGGCTGCGCCGGCAGGCGCGGGAAGCCTGGCGGCAACTTGATGAGCAATTGACGGCCCGTCAGGATTGGGCGCGGGAGTTGCTGAAGTCCGGTACGGGCGCGCCCGCGTGCCTGGCCGAGCTTGAACAGATTCTGGCAAAAGAGCCGGCGTCGGATTTATCCGCCCGGTTTCAGGATGAGCAGGCATTGACCGCAACGCTAAACTCAATGGCTCCTGCTGTCGGGCAGGAACGGTTTGACAGCCTGTTCCGCCGCGTCCAGATCACGGCGGAATTTTACAATATGCAGGTATTAATCTACAATACGCGCATGACGACCATGTCCTTCGGTCTTCCCGCGCGCCTGGCCGGATTCAGGCCGATGGAGCTGTTCCGACCCGTTTAGAAGATCAGGGCGCCGGCCAGTCCCGCCAGCACCATGACCAGCGCCGGATTGATCCGCGCCCGCCATATAAACACAAAGGCCGCAACGGCGATGACGATCTGGACTGGCAGGTTGCCTATGAG